>NZ_JARESU010000055.1:0-58818 GCF_046027075.1 Paraburkholderia sp. RL18-085-BIA-A
TGACGCCGAATCGAAGATCGCGCTGCGCGCCTACCGGTCTGACGAGTACGTCGCCGTGGAAGTCACGAACACCGGCCAAACCATTCCGCCGGAGCATATCGGCAAGATCTTCGACCGCTTTTATCGAGTCAATTCCGCGCGGCAAGGGTCGGCGAAGAACATGGGATTCGGCCTCGCCATCGTGCGATCGATCATGGCGTTGCATCGTGGCCGAGTCGACGTCGTGAGCCGCGCCGGCTTGACGACCTTCACGCTTTACTTTCCTTCCGTTACCGAGTGACACCCTGAGTCGGCGTGCCGCGCAATCGCGCGGCATTCTTTTCTCGCAGCGTTCCGTTAGCTGATCCGTGCAAGATGGCGCGCCCGCGTCCGCCTTGCGTCGGCAGGCCGACGGCGCATTCTGCGCGTGCCATCCCAAGATGTCCGAAATGACATCTCCCCGCCACTTCCTAATCAGACACGCAACACGAAAATACGCTCTCCAGCACTGAGGGAAGCCGTCGCGATACCTCAGAGTTCCAAGGTTTGTTCAACCATCGAGAGCTTTCGTGAACATTCGCTTTCGCAAGCGTCTGCAGCTGTCTGTCGGGGAAGCGAGCATCCTCGTTCTTTGTGGTGCCTTGTTTTCCCGTCACTCGCGGACTCCCCCCGCGGCTATCGAGTCAGCGCTGCCAGGGGTCAGTCGATCGGGCTCCCCTGCTGCCCAATACCGTGGACCTGTCGCCCGAGGCGCTCGCGAACGTCAAATTGCAGTTCGAGAAAGCGGAGCTTCAGCCCGAAGCCGAAGCGCTTTATCTGTCAGTGCTGACCGCGGAGCAGGCCTGGCACATGGCGCGGCATTGCGTCGATACAGGCAAGGGCCGCCAAACTGGCGGGTACGGCAGCCTTCTTTCAAGCCGTGGGCGGCGGCTGGTGGAATCGGTCCGATTCACTCGTCTCGACGTTCGCGTCAGACCAACCACGATAGAACAGGTCATGAAACGACTTTGTACAGTTTTTGCCTTTGCGATCGTGCTAACCGGTTGCGCGACACAGCCGCAATTGCGCCATCCCACCCGAGACCGACAGACATCGGATGGCACGGTAGTCGACTACGATGGCGTGCCCTGCCGCAATCAGAACATGCATGTGAAATCGCCCATCTGCCTGTTTCCGACGACCCTGCTCGCGTCACACGGGCGCATATGAGATTTTGCGGTAGGACGGAACATCAGGCGATCGAGACAAAAATGATCAGGATTCCATATTCTGGCAAAGATCGGAATTGGTCTGGACGCTTCGGGACCGTTGCCAGCCGAGCCGCAGATCCGTTTTACGTAACTATGAAGCGCAATTAATTCGATATAAGCAACAATGTAAATTTCCCTCCAGAACTTTAATAAATGAATAGATTGCTCATAAATGCATGCGCGAAAGTCCTCAATCAAATTTTAGTTTGTTGATCTGCGTGAGGCGTACAGCACCTGCCCCACCTATAGCGATCACGGTATGCACATGGCAGCATTGCTCAATCTCTCTGCAGAGCAATGCACCTTCATTGTTCTTTCGCCTCCTCTAATGCTTTTCATTTCCAAAGTAATTCGGCGGCTATTGAAATGATAGGAAGAAGAGATTGGATAAAAGAACGGCTAAGTAATACGATTCCTCCGCCCCCTTTGAACCAGGAATACAAAGTGAAAGTACCGAAGACACAGATTGCCGCAAGCATTTTCTCGATCGTCTCAGCAATTGCGCTCGCTCCAATGGCGCATGCGGCGGGTATGACTCAGGATAGCGGGTCGCCGGTCGGCGACAACCAGAACTCCCAGACCGCGGGTCCCGAAGGTCCGGTCCTTTTGCAGGACTCTCATCTCATCGAGAAACTGCAGCGCTTCGACCGGGAGCGCATACCCGAGCGCGTCGTGCATGCGCGTGGCACAGGTCTCTTTGGCGAGTTCGTGCCGTCTGCAGACATCAGTTCCCTGACCTCTGCCCAGGTGTTCACGCCTGGATCGAAGACCCCGGTCTTCGTTCGATTCTCGACGGTGATGGGCTATCGCGGCTCGCCCGAGCAGGCACGAGATCCGCGCGGTTTCGCCATCAAGTTCTACACGCAGCAAGGGAACTGGGACATGGTCGGCATCAACTGGCCGCTCTTCTTCATTCGGGACGCCATCAAGTTTCCTGACTTCGTACACGCGAACAAACCCTCGGCAGTGACCGGTGTGCAGGATCCGAATCTGGCGTTCGACTTTTTCGCCCATTCGCCCGAAGCAACCAACATGCTCACGCACCTTTACACGGACGAGGGCATGCCGGATTCGTATCGCCACATGGACGGTTTCGGTGTGCACGCCTTCAAGTTCGTCAATGCGAAAGGCGAAGTTCACTACGTGAAGTTTCACTGGAAGAGCCGTCAGGGTATCCAGGGCATTCGCCCCCAGGATATCCCGCACTCGATCGGCGCCGACTGGAATCTGATGACCGATGACCTGTACAACTCGGTCAAGGCGCATTCGTATCCGCAGTGGGACCTTTACATCCAGGTACTCTCGCCAAAGGATCTGGACAAGTTCGATTTCGATCCGCTGGATGACACGAAGGTATGGCCGTCGTCCATCCCCGAGCAGAAGGTGGGCACGATGACGCTCAACCGCATTCCGGATAACTATTTCGAGTCCACGGAAGAATCGGCATTCGCACCGTCGCGCCTCGTGCCGGGGATTGAACCTTCAGAGGACCGGATGTTGCAGGGGCGCCTGTTCGCCTATGCCGACACACAGATGTATCGCCTTGGCCCGAACTACAACCAGTTGCCGATCAACCGTCCGCTGTTCTCGGTTTCCAACAACAACCAGGACGGCCTGATGAATGGGGGAGATCGTAAGGGCGAAGTGAACTACGAGCCATCCGGAATCGCCGAAATCGCACAACAGGACAAGTACAAGTCAGTGCAGACGCCGCTGCAGGGGACGACCCAGCAAAGAGCGATTCACAAAACACTCGACTTCCGTCAGGCCGGCGAGTACTACCGGACGCTGTCCGATACCGACAAGACAGACCTGATCACGGCACTGTCGGGCGACCTTGGCCGCGTGACCAACGACGCGAACAAGTACGCGATGCTCTCGTACTTCTATAAGGCTGATGCCGACTATGGCACCCGCCTCGCACGTGCGACCCATGCGGATGTCACGCGCGTGAAGGATGCGGCGGCACACCTGAGCGACAACTAAGCGAAATGGGGGAGCCTGCGCAAGCAGGTTTCCCCACTGAATAGGTATGCTTTCTCATGGAGGACGCGATGCGATGTTCTTTTGCTGCCCGGCGCCTTGTTCGGACCGTGGCGGCCATCACCCTAACCGCACTGTTGACAGCGAGTTGCGCGCAGCATGTGTATCAGGCGGGAACGTATTCGGCCGTGACGGACACACCGCGTTACACTGAAGACTGGTTTGCCGCAGCGCGTGAGGGACGCACGGATATTGTTCAGGCCTTGATCGCTGCCCATTTCCCGCTCGAGACAACGACGCCCGAAGGCTATACCGCGCTGATCCTTAGCGCGTACGACAATCACCCGGAAACCTTGACGGCCCTCCTTGCTGCAGGCGCCAACGCTTGCGCGGCCGACCGGCATGGCAATACGGCTCTGATGGGGGCGCTCTTCAAAGGCGAGACGAATATTGCCACGATGTTGCTGGACACGCATTGCGACATCGATCAAACCAACAACGCGGGGGAAACGGCATTGTCGTTTGCCGCGCTATTCGGCCGACTCGATATGATTCCGGTGCTCGTCGCACACGGCGCCAACGCGAATCATGTCGATGCGCGCGGCGGAACCGCATTGCAAATGGCGATCGCACAACACAATCCGGCTGCAGAGGGCGCTCTACGCCAAGTCGGCGCGACACAATGAGACGTGGCCGATGAGCCACATTTCACACCGCGTCGACCATCGGCAGATCAGTGACTGTGCTGGTCACGCCCGCTTCAACAGCGCGCTATCCACCGGTAACGCCCGAATCCGCGTGCCTGTCGCATTGAAGATTGCGTTGCAGATCGCCGCCGTTGTCGGCGGCACGCCCGGTTCGCCAACGCCGCCAGGCGGCGCAGCACTCGGCAAGATATAGACATGAGTTTCCGGCACGGAGTCGATGCGGGCGACCCGGTAGTCGGTGAAGTTCGACTGCTCGGCCGCCCCGTGACTAAACGTCAGTTCGCTGTATAGCGTATTACCGAGAGCCATGACCACCGCGCCTTCGAACTGCGCAATCACGCGGTCGGGATTGACGATACGTCCGCAGTCGATCGCCAGATCGACACGCGTCACCCGTACCGAGCCATCCTCGGCTACCTGCACCTGCGCGACCGCGGCAACGTAGGTCAGAAAGCTGCGATGGACAGCGATCCCGCGCCCGTGGCGAGCGGGCAACGCCGCAGCCCAGTTCGAACGCACCGCCGCCGCGCGGACCACAGCTGCATAGCGCGCGGTATCGATTGGATACTCGTCGATCGACGCGCCGTAGTTCGGATAATCGACCCCCAGCGCATGCAGATCGACATGGCGAGGACTGCCCAGCAGCGCGAGCAGATGCTGCACCGGATCCTGCCGCGCTGCAGCGGCGAGTTCGTCGACGAACGAGCCCAGCGCGAATCCGTGCGGAATGTTATACACCGACCGATACCAGCCGATACGTGTATGCGCCGGCGCCGCTCCGTTCTCGCACTGCACATTGGCGACTTGATATGGCATGTCAGTCACACCCTGACCGAGTTCGCCCGCCGAACCATAAATCACGTTCGGCGTGAACGTCGAACCGATGGACGGAAACACGCTCCGGTGCAACCACGCGATCGTCTTGCCGTGCCCATCGAGGCCGCCTTCCATGTGCTGCGCGCACACGGCATGGAAGTAGTCGTTACGTATGTCGTCCTCACGTGTCCACGTCAGCTTGACGGGTGCGCCGACCTCGCGCGCCAGGTACGCGGCTTCGGCCACGTAATCCGGCTTCGACTTGCGGCCGAAGCCGCCGCCGAGCAACGTGACATTGATTGTCACGGCCTGCTCCTGCACGCCGAGTACTTGCGCGACAGTCGTGCGTGCTTGCTGCGGATTTTGCGTGGCGGTCCAGACTTCGACTGCGCCGTTCGCAAACGATGCAGTCGCAGCCAGCGGCTCCATCGCCGCGTGCGCCAGATGCGGCACGTAATAGTCCGCCGACACGTGTTGTGCGGCGTTCTTCAACGCTCCCGCGGTATCGCCGTTGTTGCGCACGACCTTCCCGGGCTGCCGCGCAGTGTTTTCAAGCGCCTTGCGATACGCGTCGCTATCGTACGCGCCGTTCGGCCCGAGGTCCCATTCGAGCTTGAGTTTCCGGCGCCCTTGCAGCGCGGCCCAGGTGTTGGTCGCGATCACGGCGACGCCGCCCAGTGGCCGGAAGCCGGCGGGAAGCGGCGCTGAAGAAATGCGCACGACGTGCAGCACGCCGGGCACCTTCATCGCTTCAGTCGAGTCGACGCTTTTGAGCGTTGCGCCGTACACGGGCGAACGTTCGACCGACGCATACGTCATCCCGGGCAACACGACATCGATGCCGTACGTCGCGCGGCCATGAACGATGTCGTCGAGATCGACGATTGGCAGGGACTTGCCGATATAGCGCCACGTGTCCTCGTTTTTCAGCTGCAACGTGTCGCGGCCGGGCACCGGCTGACGCGCCGCAGCCTCCGCCACCGCGCCGTATGAAACGCGCCGCCCGCTCGCCGCATGCACCACGTGGCCGGGTTCGGTCCGGCAGCTCGTCGGGCTCACGCGCCACTGCGCAGCGGCCGCCGCGATCAGCATCTGCCGCGCGGAGCCGCCAGCCTCGCGCAATGGCTGGAAGAACTGGCGGATGCTACGCGAGCCATCGGTATTCTGGTCGCCGTACTTCGCATCGCCTTGCGCCTGCACAACCTTGACTGTGTTCCAGTCGGCATCGAGTTCGTCCGCGAGGATCATCGCGAGGCTGGTACGGATGCCGGTGCCCATCTCGGAGCGATGCACGACCAGCACGATCTCGCCAGACGGCGCGACCGACACATAGACGTTCGGCGCAAACACTGCTTTGACACCGGTTGCCGAGGCGAGCGGGGCCGCCGCAAACGCCAGGCGCGCGCCGCCGACATGCAGACCCAGCACCACGCCGCCCGTCAATGTGCCCTTCAGTACCCGGCGTCGGCTCAAATTGACGATCTCGCTCATGACGCCTGCTCCGCCGCAGCCTTGATGGCAACCTTGATGCGTTGATAGGTGCCGCAGCGGCAGACATTGCCGGACATCGCTTCGACGATCTGCTCGTCGCTTGGCTTCGGCGTCTGTTTGAGCAGCGACGCAGCCTGCATCATCTGGCCAGGCTGACAGTAGCCGCACTGCGGCACATTCGCGGCTTTCCACGCTCGCTGCACGGGATGTTCGCCGCCTTTGCCCAGGCCTTCGATCGTCGTCACGGACTTTCCTTGCACATCCGCAAGCGACGTGACGCACGAACGCACTGCCACGCCATCCAGATGGACGGTGCACGCGCCGCACGCGCCCACGCCGCAACCGAACTTGGTGCCATGCAGTCCCAGCAGATCCCGCACCGCCCACAGCAGCGGCATGTTCGCGTCGGCGTCGACCTTGTGATGCACGCCATTCACAATCAGTTCCATCCGTTGACTCCTTGTTGTCGACGCACGCCACACCTGCCGGCGCTGCCTGATAATCGCCTTACCTGCGCATGCCGTTCATGCTCTTGCCTGATAGGCGTTGCACCATCCGGCGCCGCTCACCTGCTTTGCGCCGAACAACGCACAGAGCGCATTGGCGTCGGCCGGCTTACCCTGGTAGAACTGGCAGTTCGCGCAGCGCTGGTTGTTGCTGAAACGGGGATATTTCGCGTGGTCGACCCGGGTTGCATCGGCCTTGTAGCCGAGCGCCTGCGCAGCGGGATCGCTCTCCTGAAGCTGCGGGGGTGCCGCCCAGACGGAGCGTCCGGTGATCGCAAGCGCAGCGGCGCCGATCGAATGGATCATGAAGGTGCGTCGAAGGGTTCTCATGTTCAATGCTCCCCTCTCACGCTACGAGCAAGCGTTGCGGCGGCGCCATGAACTCCGGCCCCACAGGATCCTTGACGAAGCTCGCGACAATCGCGTCGATCTGCGCGAACGCCTTCTCGTCGAGGCGCCAGCCGAACACCTTTTCGATCCCGTCCAGTTGCGCCGGACGACGTGCGCCCCATAGCGCGATCGTCGGGCCGCGATCGAGCACCCAGCGCACCGCCAGCGCGAGCACCGACTTGTCGAAGTTATCGCGCGCGAACACGTTCAGCGCTTTCACGGCCGCGACATATTGCTCGCGACGCGGCGCGCAAAACTTCGGATCGCGCTGGCGCAGATCGTCGCCCTCAAAGCGCGTCTCGACGCCGATGCGCCCCGCCAGCAGTCCGCGGCACAGCGCTCCATAGGCAAGCGCGACGAGCCCATGCTGTTTTGCGTACGGCAGCACGTCACGATCGATATCTCGCTCGAACAGGTTATACGGCGGCTGAGTGGCAGACAGCGGCGCCACGCGCCGGAATGCATCCATTTGCGCAGGCGAGAAGTTGCTGACGCCCAGCGCCCGCACCTTGCCTTCTTTGCGCAGATCGTCGAGCACCGCGGCGGTCTCTTCGACCGGCACGAGCGGGTCGGGCCAGTGGACCTGATACAGATCGATGTAATCTGTCCGCAAGCGCCTCAGGCTGTCCTCTACTTCCTGACGAATGCGCTCCGGCGACGAATTGCGAAATACCGTGCCGTCGTGCCATTCCAGCGCGACCTTGGTTGCGATGACCGCCTTGTGCCGATACCCGTCGGCCAGCGCCTTGCCAACGATTTCCTCCGAAGCGCCGAAACCGTACACCGGCGCTGTATCGATCAGATTGACACCGCTGTCGAGCGCCCGGCGGATCACCGCGATCGAGTCTTTCTCGTCGGTGCCACCCCACATCCATCCGCCAATGGCCCAGGTGCCAAGGCCGACGCGTGAGACGGGGGTCGTTAAACCTTCAATTGCGATTGTTTCAATAGTCATGTGAAGCTCTCAAATCAATGCACTACATCGAGCAGCGCGTCCGGGTCGAATGCGATCTGACAAATGGCGACGTGCCCATCGGACAGGCAGGCGAGCCGATTATTTCAGCGGCATCCGCCGATCACAAGAAGGCACCTGACGGTTTCATACTTTCCCCATGGAAACTAATTGCTACGACGGTGCTTACGCGCACGACAACGCACGACAATCCGCAAAGGAAAACCGACGATCTGGCGCGGGTCCCGCGCACCGGCGAGCGGAAGTCACGTCGAGCTTTTTCGTCGTGCCTTATGTGGCGAAGTCACTACCTGTGATTGGTCTGGGCATCGCCGTGCAGCTCGCCGGCATTCAACGCGCGACGCTGCTGTTTGTCGGCCTGACGATAGTCATTGTGCTTATCGCGCTGCTCCTGCTGATGCGCGGGCAAGCGAACCGGGAGCCAGACGTCCATGCGATCGGTGACTGACTTCGGTCAATTACACCGTGCGGCGAAGCGGTCCGCGATGCGCGCGTCCGCGCGTCGCTTGATGGCTGTTTTCCGCGCTGGGCGAGGCCGCTAGCGCGTCACGCTCAGGAACCTTCCAGCGCCGGAAGCAGCGCTGGCGCGCTCGTGAGAAAGGCGCGCACGTGCATCGCAATCACCGCGTCGCTGGGCGTGGTGTTGTCGTTGGAATAAATACGGCGGCGAATCGCAAGGTGGGATACCGCCCCATGCAGCAGCCAGCCCACCTCGATCAGATGCGCCGGATCGGCCGGTACGCCGCATCCCAATTCGTGCGCCGTCTCAGTGACAATGATCTCAAGCGCATGCGTCACGACGGCGTTCGTGTACGTCGGTGCCATTTGCAAATCTTCAAGCGAAGAGTAGAGAAACAGGCGAAGCCACTGCCGCGTCAGCAGGGTATCGTAGTAGTCGCGATAAAAAGTATTGAGTCTGCTTTCAATCGGCACACTGCGGTCTTTCAGTTGAACAAACCACATCGCCTTGAAGGTTCCGACGATTTCGCGCTTATAAACTTCGTCGATCAACGCGGCCTTGCTAGGAAACAGGCTATACAGCAAACGTTGCGACACGCCACAAGCCTCGGCAATCGCGCGAGTCTGCGCGGTCAAACCGTGCTCGGCGAAATATTCGGCGGCCTTCTCCAGCACACGCGCCTGACGCTCCGCGCGTGGCAAACGCTGCGGTGCCTTTTTCATCGCCCGCCTGATCGGCGCGCGACCGGCTGCCGTCTTGCTGCCCGGCTCTGCAACATCCCTGGGTTTGGCCTTCATGACGCTCCTGTGTCCAGCACTTTTGAAAATAAGTCTTCACGTGACGACTTATGATTTGGTAGAGTATATCGTCCGGGTACGAGGAAGAGTCTCGCCAGGCACCCGGGCGCTGCCATGCATTATCTCAGGCTACCTCGAAGCGAGTCCCATCTTTGACGGCCATCAAATGCAAACGCTCCAATCTGAAGCGTTTGAGGCGCTGCCGCACAACCCGAATTCCGTTCTCCGTCCATGTCTTTGTCAAGCCGCCAGTCAGTCATCATCGCGCTGATCGTCGCCAGTGCCTATTTCATGGAGAATCTGGATGCGACGGTAATCGCGACCGCCCTGCCCCACATGGCCGCCACGTTCGGCGTCACGTCCGTGAGCCTGAGTATCGGCATGACCGCCTATCTGCTGGCGCTCGCGGTCTTCATTCCAATCAGCGGATGGGTGGCCGACCGCTTTGGGCAACGTTCGGTGTTCGGTGGCGCGATCATCGTGTTCACCGGCGCCTCCATACTGTGCGGGCTGAGTAACGGCCTCGTCGAATTCACCGTGTCGCGGATCCTGCAGGGAATCGGCGGCGCGATGATGGTGCCGGTGGGCCGCCTCGCCGTGCTGCGCAGCACCGAGAAGCGTCACCTGATGCGCTCGATAGCCTATATCACCTGGCCTGGCCTCGCCGCTCCGGTGTTGGGTCCAGCGCTGGGAGGATTTATCTCGACCTATTTCAACTGGCGGTGGATCTTTCTACTAAACATACCGATCGGTTTGCTGGGTCTGGCGCTAACCGCCCTATTCATTCCGAACTACCGCGAACCCACCCGCCGTCCCTTCGATGTGCCGGGGTTCGTACTGAGCGGTATCGCGCTGACGTGCCTGATGTACGGCATGGTCCTGATCGGGCAACTGCATAGCGACTGGCGCATCACGACCGCCGCGCTGATCTGCGGTTTTGTCGCTGCGGTCCTGGCCATCCGACATTTCGGCCGCGCCGAGCATCCGCTGATCGATCTTTCGCCCTGGCGAATTCCGACGTTCCGCGTGACCCTCGACGGCGGTTCGCTATACGTCGTCTCGGTTAGCGTCTCACCCTTCCTGTTACCGCTGCTGTTCCAACTGGGCTTCGGGTTGAATGCATTCGCTGCGGGTTTGCTGGTGCTCGCATACGCGGCCGGCAATCTGGGCATGAAGACCGTCACCACGCCGATCCTTAAACGCTTCGGCTTTCGCAGGGTAATGATCGTCAACGGGGTGCTTACCGCGGCCACAATCGCGTTGTGCAGCCTGCTCTCGCCGGACACGCCGCGCGCGCTGATCATGCTGGTGCTGCTGGTCGGCGGCCTGTGCCGATCGATGCAATTCACAAGCATCAACACGCTCGCGTTTGCGGACGTCCCAGCGGCGCGAATGAGTTCAGCGAGCACATTCTTCAGTATGGTCCAGCAGATGACCATCGGTCTGGGCATCGCATTTGGTGCGATCGCGCTGCACGTTGCGGTCCTGATTCATGGAAATCACGCTCAGCTCTCATTGGCCGATTTCCGGGTCGCCTTCCAGCTAGTGGCTGTGCTGGTGCTGTTCTCGGTTCTTTACTTTCTCGGCATACAAGCGGATGCAGGCCGGGAGGTGAGTGGCCATAGACAGACCGCATCGCGTTAGCGCGGAATTGAATCGAGCGAATTCGCGTGTCCAGATGAGCTTAATGGTAGAAGTTGAAGAGAGAGATAGCCAGTGCAGGAAAAGAGCGGTACCCCGTCCGCAGTACGACCGGCCGCCCCGGCCAGTGTCATGCCAACAGTAGACGCAGCAGCCCCACGTAGCGCCTCGCAACAGATGCTGATCCTCGTGGGCATTTGCATCGCAGTGCTCGTGCTGCCGCTGAATTTCGGCGGTGCGGCCGTGTCCGCGCCGGCCATCGGCACCGCGTTGGGAGGCAGCCCAGTGGCGGTCAACTGGATTCTCAACGCCTTTATGCTGAGCTTCGGCAGCAGTCTGATGGCCTCGGGAGCGCTCGCCGATCTGTTCGGGCGAAAGCGTGTATTCGCCATAGGCGTGGTCCTCTTCGCGTTGACATCACTTGGGATCGCCGCGTCGCCGACTCTGTTGTGGGTCGATGTTCAGCGCGCGCTACAGGGGATTGCCGCTGCATTGGTCCTGGCCGGCGCGTCGGCAGCGCTCGCACAGGAGTTCGACGGACCTGGGCGCGCCCGCGCGTTCAGCATGCTCGGCACCACCTTCGGCGTGGGCTTGGCGCTTGGCCCATTACTCGCCGGGTTTCTCACGGAGACGTTCGGTTGGCGTTCGTTCTTCCTGGCGGATGCCGCAATCGGCTTGACCGGATTTGCGCTCGGCGTTCCGAAGCTAAGAGAATCGTACGATCCCAATGCGATGGGTCTCGATTGGCCGGGCGCCGCCAGCTTTACCGCCGCGCTGACACTCTTCACATTCGGGCTGTTGCAAGGGCCGGAAAGCGGCTGGAGCAGCCCTCTGATCATTGGACTGTTCTCGGGTGCCGTGGCGGTGTTCATCGCGTTCGTCTGGATCGAAAAACGTGCTTCCCGGCCAATGCTCGACCTGTCGCTGTTTCGCTATCCGCGCTTCGTGGGCGTGCAGGTGCTCCCTCTCGCGACGGCATTTTGTTACGTCACCCTGCTGCTCGTCTTGCCGACGCGATTCATCGGAATTGAAGGACATTCTGCGATTGACGCCGGTTTGATGATGGTCTCGCTATCGGCGCCGATGCTCTTTGTGCCCATCACGGCTGCATTTCTCACGCGATGGATGTCGGCCGGTGTCATTTCAGCGGTCGGCCTCGTCATAGCGGCGGTCGGTATGCTTTGGTTCAGCGGCATCGCGCCTGACGCGCCAGCCGATGCCCTGACGCTTCCGCTGTTCATCATCGGAGTCGGAGCCGGCCTGCCGTGGGGCCTGATGGATGGCTTGTCGGTCAGCGTCGTTCCAAAGGAACGTGCGGGCATGGCAACCGGCATTTTCAGCACGACACGTGTAGCGGGAGAGGGCATGACGCTCGCAATCGCCGGCGCGATATTGGCGGTCCTCACGCATCTAAGGCTATCCGATGCACTTGCAGCGTTGCCGCCCGTTTCGCGCGATGCCGCCGCGGAAGCCGCCCAACGCGTGGCAACCGGCGATCTGCCCCATGCCGCCGCGCTTCTACCCGCGCTGGGGCAGCCTATTCTCGCGCAGGCGTACGACGGCGCGTTCCGCATCCTGCTCCATATTCTCGTGGCAATCACACTGGCCTCCGCGCTCGTCGTGCTGGGATTTCTCGGTCGCACACCATCCGCTGCTAAACCTAAGGATACCGGCTCTACACTTTTGGATAGCGAAGGAGTGGCCGACTGAGAACGCATCCGGGGCGAATTGGTGATCGCCGGGGCGCCCGCCCCGATCTGTGACGTTTGCTCACAAAGTCAATATTTTTCGTGCATTGTCGTACCCTCGGTCAGCGCGCTTAATCATCCTCGAGAGCATTCCGCAACGCGTAAATCTGGAGGAAGCCATGGATTTCGGGCCGCGCAAACCTGCGATTTCTGATCGGTTGATGAAACGGATCGCCTGGCGGCTCGCGCCGCTGATGATTGTGATGTACATCGCGAACCAGCTTGACCGCGCGAACATCGGCTATGCGGCCCTGACCATGAACGCCGAGCTCCACATGTCAACGGCGCAATACGGCCTCGCCGCAAGCCTGTTTTTTCTCGGCTATATTCTGTTCGAAGTGCCGAGCAACCTGTGCATGCATCGCTTTGGCGCGCGGCTGTGGATGACGCGCATTCTTCTGAGTTGGGGTCTGCTCTCCTCGCTGACGAGCTTCGTCCCCAACGCCAACTGGCTCTTTATCGCCCGCTTCTTCCTTGGCGCGTTCGAAGCCGGCCTGTTTCCGGGCATGGTGTATTACCTCACGCTATGGATGCCGGCGCGCAATCGCGTATGGATGATGTCTCTGTTCGTGACAGCAATCCCGCTGACCGGTGTACTCGGGGCACCGGTGTCCACCTGGCTGATGGCACATGCGAACGTGTTCGGTATCACCGGCTGGCGCGCGATGCTTCTGCTGGAGGGGATCCCCGCAATCATGCTGGCCGGGATTGCCTACTTCTGGCTGACGGACGACCCATCGCGCTCCCGCTGGCTTTCCGCTGCGGAAAAGAGTGAAATCGCCGCGGCGCTGGCTGCCGAACGGGCCGAGGCAGCGGCCGCCACCTCACCGTCCAGCGCATCGCGGGCGCTCGCCAATCCGAAAGTCTGGGCGCTCGGTCTGGTCTACTTCGGCACCAACGCCGGCATCATCGGCTTGCTCTACTTCCTTCCGCAAGTCATCAAAACGTTTGAAAGCACTTTTGGGGTGAAGTACAGCCTGATGGATATCGGGCTGATCACGGCGATTCCATTCGGCGTTGCCGTTGTCGCGACGCTGATCTGGGGCCGTGTGGTTAGCCGTCACCAGGTCGGCGCCCGACATGTGGCAGGCCCCCTGCTGGTGTGCGCGGCCGCGCTCTCGGTGGCCCTACTGCTGAAATCTCCCTACCAGTCGATCATCGCCCTCTCGATCGGCTCCGCGGCCTGCTTCTGCAGCATCACGACCTTCTGGCAGCTGCCTAGCCGCATCCTCACCGATCGCGCCGCAGCGGCCGGCATCGCGCTGATTACGAGCATAGGGGTATCGTCAGGATTTTTACTGCCGTATTTTATCGGTTGGGTAAAGGACACAACCGGCACGTTTGTCCTCGCATTTGTCGGCATTGCCGCGACGATGGTGGTCGCCTCGATCACGGTCGCGCTGCTCGAGACCCGCTGGCGCAACGTTGGCCAGCCGCAGCTTGCCAGCGATTAAGCGTGGCGAGCGCCTCGCCGTCCTTAGGACTATCATCGAACGATCCATTGCCCATTTCTTTTCGCCAGCAAGGATTCTCGATGCGCCGCGGTGTCCCTAGTCTCAGTGCGCTACAGGCTTTTGAAGCCGCGGCGCGACATGAAAGTTTTTCGAAAGCCGCAGTCGAACTGTCGCAAACGCATGGTGCCGTCTGCAAAAAGGTCAACGAGCTCGAGGCTCATCTGGGCATGCCGCTGTTCGAGCGGGTGCGTCAGCGTCTAGTACTGTCCAAGGCGGGCGCAGAGTACGCGCGGCGAATTCGCGTCCATCTGGACCAGATTCGCCGCGATACGCTCGAGCTGATGCGCAAGCAAGGTGAAGTGAAGATCCAGTTGGCGGTCGGCGTCACGTTCGCATCGCAATGGCTGATTCCGCGTCTGCGTGACTTCTACGAGCTCAACCCGGACCTGCAACTTCACATCATGGGGCGTGACCAGCCGACATTCTTCGACAATTCAAGCTTCGATGCCGCGATCTATTTCGGACAGAGCCTGTGGCCCGCTATGCCAGGACAACCACTCGTGAGCGACGATAAGATTCTGGCTGTCTGTGCGCCCGGGTTGATCGGCAGGCGCGATAGCTTGAGCAGCGAAACGATCAGCGCGCTACCCTGGATTCACACCCGCGATCTTCCGCGCGCGTGGCTTGCATGGTCCGAAAGCGCGTCCACACAGATCACCGAACATAGCGCGGCGAACCAGCATTACGACATGTTCATCATGGCAATCAACGCCGCGATTTCCGGACTAGGCGTGGCACTGCTTCCGCACATCCTGATTGAACGGGAGCTGCGCAGCGGTGCACTCGTCCAGGTGCATCCTCATTCGATCCCGAATCCGGAGACGGTTTACTACTCGTTTCCCGAGCAGAAGCGTGACTGGGAGCCGCTTAAACGCTTCGATCAATGGCTAGGCGCGGCCGTGCGCGACTATCGCGAAGGCTGCCATCGCGACCGCACGGCAACCTTCGAAACGACGCTTGCGGCAAACTGAGGACGTCCGTATGAGGACGTCCGCGTTCACGCGAGTTCGCGCAGATCAGGGCTGTCGCGCAGGAGTTGCTGGTAGAGCCCCTGGAAGTTGAGCCATGCGACATAGTCGGACCCCAGTTGCGCACGCGTTGCCCGCGCGTCCTCGTCCGATAGCGGCTCAATTGGACCTGCCGCCTCCGCCAGCAACTGCACCTGGCAGCAACGCTCCATTGCAATGAAGCGGTACGCCGCGGCGTCGACCGATGAACCAACGGTCAGCAAGCCATGATTGAGCAGAACGGCGGCGCGCTTTGTACCCATCGTTTCCGCGATTCGGCGACCCTCTTCGGTGGCGAGCACGACTACGTCGCCGCGAAATAGCACGTGATCGTCGTAGAAGAGACAGGCTTCCTGATTGAGCGGAGCAAGGAGCCGGGCGCGCGCTGAAAACGCGCGGCCGGAAGGCGTATGTGTATGGGCCGCTGCAACGACATCGGGATTCGCGCCATGGATGCCGCAGTGAATCGCCGCCGCAGCGGCGTTGACGGGGCCGGTCCCATGATAAACGTTGGCCTCCTCGTCAATGCAAACGAGGTCGTCGGGATGGATCGACGAAAAATGCTGCGCATACGGATTGACCCAAAAACGGTCATGAAACTCCGGATCGCGGACCGTGATATGTCCGGCTATGCCTTCGGCCAGTCCGAACCGCGCAAAGATGCGAAATGCCGCAGCGAGTTTGAGCTTGCGATGTTGCCGTTCATCGTCGAGGCTGGCGAATACCGGCGGCTCCGGCAAGCGTCCGCCAATTGGTTTTGGAATCTGCAACTCGCGGACTTCCGCGTGGCCCATGACATACTCCTTCGTGCTGGTCGGAGTCTTGATTTTGGTCTGCACAGAGGACACAGTCCATCGACGATTTGTCACAAGATCGCTTCTTGCGCTCACAAGGCGTGGCAGACGTTTCGACCCACTTCACTTCGTAGATAGCACGCGTTCGAGGCCAAGGGATGAAACAGACATACATAAAAATTCAATCACAAGTGTCCCGGTAGTCATGCGATACTCGTCGTTTGACAAACCGCACTCGTGCCGGATGCTGTCCGAGGAACTGAGGCATGCTGAGGCATGCTGACTAAGCGAACACGCTTACGATCATGTCAGCCACATCAGGCGACCACCAAACACCTCGCGGCCCCATACTTTTCCCCATGGCAACAAATTGCGACGATGCGCTTTGCGCCGACGACAATGCGCAAAAGAAAACCGACGACCTTGCGCGCGACATCATTGAGCAGATCGCCGACAAGTGGAGCATTCTGGTGATCGATGCACTTGGGACTCGTGGCGAGATGCGTTTTTCACGCCTACGCGAGCACATCGGCGGCGTCAGTCAGAAGATGCTCACGAAGACGTTGCGCCAACTTGAGCGCGACGGCCTGGTTTCGCGCCACGTGCATCCAGTGATACCGCCGCGCGTCGATTATCGGCTGACACCGCTCGGAAAGAGCCTTCTGGACAAAATCTGCGGAATTTGGGATTGGGCCGAACGTCACATGACCGAAATGGAAGCGGCGCGAGTGCAGTTCGATCGTCGAGAAAAACGGGCCGACACCTCACGGTCACCCGACGGTGCAACCCTTTAGACGGCGCGGTTGAAGCTAGTGAGTTGCAAATGCATGCAGCAGTTCGCTGCCCACAACGGTGACCGAGGCCTTATACGAGCGGGTCAATGACGCTCCGTTGACAACGAACCGCGTATCCGGAAAGCGCCGACTGCGCTGCGCAACGCGAGCGCCTGCTGTTCCAGTGATCGCGTAGCCGCCGACGCCTGCTCCACCAGTGCGGCATTTTGTTGCGTCGCTTCGTCCATTTGCACGATTGTCTGCCCGACCTGTTCGATGCCGACGCTCTGCTCTTCCGACGCCGCGGCGATCTCGGCCATGATCTCGTTGACCTGGCGTACCGATTGCAAAATCTCGGCCATCGTCGCCCCGGCGTCGCGCACCCTGAGCGAGCCCGCCTGGACACGCTGGACCGATTCATCGATAAGCGCCTTGATTTCCTTGGCAGCGGTCGCCGCGCGCTGCGCGAGCGAGCGCACCTCGCTCGCGACAACCGCGAAGCCACGCCCCTCCTCGCCCGCGCGAGCAGCTTCCACTGCCGCATTGAGCGCGAGAATGTTAGTCTGGAACGCAATGGCCTCGATGACCGAAATGATCTCCGCCATCCGCTCCGACGATGCCGAAATTCCGTCCATCGTTTCAACAACGCTTTGCACAGTCTGACTGCCGCGCGTAGCTATCTGCTCCGCCGCCGTAGCGACTGCACTGGCTTGCCTGGCGCTGTCCGAGTTCTGTTTGACGGTGCCAGTGAGTTGATCCATCGACGCTGAAGTCTGCTGCAGTGACACAGCTTGCGATTCGGTGCGCCTCGACAAATCTGCATTGCCCTGGGTGATCTGAATACTTGTCGTCGAGACTCCGTCGGCATGCTGCCGCACACTTTCGACAACCTCATGCAGTGCGTTGCGCATCCGCTCCATGGTCGCAAGTATGCTGTCGCTATCACCAGGCCGCACCCGCACCGCCTGCAACAGGTCGCCGCTGCGGATCGCGTCAGCGAGATGCTTGACCTGACCCGGTTCGCCGCCAAGCGCCCGCGTGATGTCATGCGTGATCCAATAGGCAATCACACCGCCTATCGAGATTGCCACCGCGGTCAGCACGAGCATCAGCACCTGGAATGTGCGCCCAACTTCCCGCGCCGCGTTTCCCTGTACGCCGTTCAATTGCTCTTCGAGATCAATGAAGTAATCGATGTCGTTCAGCCAGTCGACGAATGCCGGTCGGGCCTGTCCAAGCAGCACGCGCTGCGCACCGGCTGTGTCCCCCGCCTGCTGCCTTGCAATCACGTCGGCCATCAAGGGCAGCGTGCGAGCCTCGTCGGCCTTGATGGCTGTCAGCGCGGGCTGCTCGTCGTTATACGCCGCGCTGCGCACAGCGACCATTTTGTCGAGTGGACCGGCTGCTTCCTGGTACGCTTCGTTTAATTCCTTGATACGCGAGAGCACCGAAGAAAGTTCTCCCGGCGGCACGAGCACCACGTCGCGCAGCGCTATTGCGCGGTTGTGGACACTTCCACGAAATGCAATCGCATAGGTTTCCTTGACACTGTTGATGTCGTTGATTGTCGTGAGGCTCGCATTGATCTTGTTGACTCGCGTGATCCCTACAATCGTCAGCGCGATGAGCGCAAACAGAATCAGCCCAAAACCCACGGCAACCCGCGTGCCGGTGCGAACATTCTGAAGTTTCAACATCGTCCCCTGTGCGATCATTCTCACTAACCTGTGTACCTGCTTGCTATCGTCCAACGTGCCCGAGCCTGGCGAACAGCCGACTCACGGCCTTATCGCCCGACAAAGAAGTCCCGCACGACGGTGAGCGCAGCATTGACGGCGGCCGCGGGGACGTCGAGGTGCGTAACCCAGCGCTGCTGCGTCGTGCCATACACAGACGTGACGCCAATGCCGTGTGCAGCCAGGTGACCGGAAAACACCTCTGCTATCTCTTCGGCGACATCGACGAAAACGATATTCGTGTCGGGTGCTGACACGGTCAAGCCAGGGAACGTCGACAAACCCTGCGCGAGGATCCTGGCATTGGTGTGATCAACGTCTAACCGATCGACGTTGTGCTCAAGCGCAAACAGTCCGGCTGCCGCCATGATGCCCGCCTGCCGCATGCCTCCGCCGAGCATCTTGCGCAGCCGCCGCGCCCGCGCGATAAAAGGGGACGAGCCGACGAGCACGGACCCGATGGGCGCACCCAATCCCTTTGAAAGACACACGGATGCGGAGTCGAATGGTGCGACCAGCGTCGCCACCGGAACGCGCAGTACGGCGGCCGCATTGAACACACGCGCGCCGTCGAGGTGGCATGAAAGGCCATGCCGGCGTGCCAGTGAAGTGGCGGCGTCGACGTAGGCCAAAGACAGGGCCTTCCCGCCGATTGTGTTCTCCAGCGCGAGCAGACGCGTGCGGGCGAAGTGTGGATCGTCAGGCTTAACGGCCAGTTCGATATCCGCGAGCGACAGCGTCCCATCGGGCTGATTGGTCAACGGCTGTGGCTGAATACTCCCGAGCGCTGCGGCTCCACCGGCTTCCCAGCGATAGCAATGGGCTTTCTGGCCGACGATATACTCGTCGCCGCGCTCGCAATGCGACATGAGTGCGATAAGATTGGCCTGCGTGCCGGACGGCACAAAGAGCGCAGATTCCTTGCCGAGCATGTCGCAGACTGTTGCTTCCAGCCGATTTACGGTCGGATCGTCTCCGAAGACGTCGTCGCCCACTTCGGCGGCTGCCATTGCGGCACGCATTGGAGGGCCCGGTCGGGTAACGGTATCGCTGCGGAAGTCGTATCGGATTGCAGCGCTCATCGCATTTCCTTCAAAAAGCGGCGATGTTGGCATTCCGATCGTGTCAAGCCAATACACAGCAAAGGCGAATCTGTTAGATAACAGATTCGCAGCGTTGAATCGAACACCATGCAGGCAGCTGAATCCGTTTTGCCACGATATAAACGACTTGCTCAGCAATTGTGGGAGGGAATCGTCCATGCGGGACTGTGCGAAGGCAGTCGCATACCGTCCGTGCGTGCGCTGGCAGTCCAACATGACGTGAGCCTCACTACCGCAATGCAGGCCCTGCGCTGGCTGGAAACGCAAGGGCATATCGAGGCTCGCCCCCGATCCGGTTATTTTGTCGCCAGGCGACCGGAGCACTCCAGCCACGCGCGAGCAACAGGGTGGCCCAATCCGCCTCCAGAACTCGATGCCCAGGCCCGTGATCACCTTGCGATGGTAGGTGCGCCGTGTGCGGTTCGTTTGGACCTCGCTGTGGGGGAGCCATCGCTTTACCCGGTCGACAGGCTGAGCGTCCTGCTACGCCGCCACGCGTATCAGCAGCCGGACCTCGTCGGTGCCCATGCGCGGGGGGGCGGGACACCCTGACCTGCTGCGAGAGATCGCTCGTCAGGCGATGCAGTATCGTTGCGAACTCGCCCCGGACGAACTGGTTGTGACCAACGGCTGCATCGAAGCGCTGAATCTTGCGCTCAGGGCCGTGACGCGCCCTGGCGATGTCGTGGCAGTCGAGTCGCCGACTTATTTCGTGTTGCTGCAAATGTTGGGCGCCCTCGCACTTCGGGTCCTGCCGATTCCTTGCCGAACCGGCACCGGGATGGATCTCGACGCGCTAAAGAGTGCGCTCAATGAAACGCGCATCAATGCAGTCGTCACGATTGCAAACGCCAACAATCCGGTTGGCAGCATCGCGTCAGACGCGGACAAGGCGGCACTCGTGAGGCTGCTACAAGCGCGCGACATCCCTTTGATCGAGGACGACATTTTTGGAGACGTCTGCTACGACGAGCCGCGGCCGCGTCCGGCACGGGCTTTCGATACGTCCGGCAATGTACTTCTGTGCGGCGGCTTCTCGAAGAGTCTGTGTCCCGGCTTGCGCCTTGGCTGGATTGCCGCGGGAAAATTTAGCGAGAAAGTTCGGGCACTGAAGTACACCACCAGCATGGCCACGGCCGAATTGCAGCAAACCGCCGTCGCCGGGATGCTCTCCAGCGGTGGTTTCGCGTTGCACCTGAGACGGCTCAAGGGTGCGCTGCAGGATCAGCAGAGTGCACTACGCGATGCTGTCCTCCGTCACTTTCCCGAAGGCACAGAATTGAGCCATCCACGCGGCGGCTTCGTTCTCTGGCTAAAGTTACCCGCCACCGGCCACCTTCGCGTCAGCACGCGCCCGATGTTCGAGCAGGCACGCGCCGAGGGTATCGGCTTTGCCCCAGGACATCTGTTCGGCCAGGGCGGCGCCTACGACGATTGCCTGCGATTGAACGCCGGTTATCGGTGGACGAGCAACCTGGAAAAAGCGGTCGAGCGTCTCGGAGCGCTAGCACGAAATGCCGTCGCCGCGCCAGAATAGCGGCGTGCAGCAGAGAGCACTGGCAGCCGGCGCTGGATCGGCGCAGCAGACTGTGTCAGAGTAGCGTTTTGAATACTACCGACGCCGGATAACCATGCTGCCGATTGCCGAACGATGGTTCGAGTTAAAACGTATCAGCGACGATATCACCCTGCTGTGGGAGCCTCATGTCGTGCCACTGATGCGCTGCAATATCTGGCACGTGCGCGGCCGCGACCGCGACCTGATGATAGATACCGGCATGGGCATCGCCAGTTTGCGGGAGGCGGCCCAGCATCTTTTGCAAAACAACGTGACAGCCGTTGCGACGCATACGCACTCGGATCATATTGGCGGACATCATGAGTTTGCGCATACGCTGGTCCACGAGTTGGAGGCCGACAACCTGCGTTCGCCGCGCGAGCGCGGCACGCTGCTGGCATCGGTATTGGGCGAGAACGCAATACGCCGGTACCGTGAAGCGGGCTATCCGTTCGACGGCGATTTGATCACGGCCCTTCCCAGCGCGGAGTATGTGATGTCCGACTACGAGATACGTGCGGCAACAGTCACGGAAATCGTCAAGGAAGGGAATATCGTCGACCTCGGCAACCGGCATTTCGAGGTACTGCATCTGCCTGGCCACTCACCGGGCAGCATCGGCCTATGGGAAGCGGCATCCGGCACCCTGTTCTCCGGCGATGCGATCTACGATGGCCCGCTTCTGGATGAAATCGGTGGCGCCGATATCCCAACCTATGTGCGCACGATGAAGCGCTTGCGCGAATTGCCCGTGCAGGTCGTGCATGCGGGACACGACGTTAGCTTTGGGCGAGAACGGCTCGTTGCGTTGGCCGATGCCTATTTGGCCAAACGCGCATGAGCCTCGTTTGGCGAGTCTAACGACTGTAGCGTCGTGCGCAATAAATGAAAAAATGATTCAGGCTGTGCGCTTGCGTCGTGTCGGCGGGAGCGTCCAGTCACCGCCCTCCTCAACGTGTTCCGTCAGCTTGTCCACGCAGTGAAAAAGCACTCTCTTTTCCTCTGCTGACAGAACCGACATGAGTTGCTCGTCGAAGATCTTGCCGATTCGATCGCACTTCCGGACAATTGACTTGCCCTTTTTGGTCAAGTGCAGGTTGATGACACGTGCGTCCGTCGTGCCGGTAGAGCGCGTCAGCAAGCCGCGATTAGCTAGCGCGGTGACCAGCTTTGAGACCAGTGTCTTTTCAAGGTATGTCAGCTCAATCAGCGGACCGAGGGAGATACCCGGCTGCATATCGACGAAACGCAGCACGCGCAGGTCGCGCAGAGTGACATCGCATTCGGCTTCGTAGAGACCAGACGCCACGCCCTTGGCCAGCTCGCTTAGTACGTCGAGGCGGAAATTCAAATGCTCCAGTCTTGGATATGGCGCCTTCACCATGGCTGTTCTCCCATTCAGCTACTCTGATTCAGTTGCACACTACAATATTTGAATTTTACGCGATTCGTGCACGAAACATACCATCGTATGGTAACTCCCCATACGTACGGACAAGTCGGACGCTTGCCGCGCGACACCGGGCATGCCGCAACGCGCACGAATGGGGCACGCGTGCGCGATGACCGTGCGGCAAGCGGATCAATGCTGATTAGCCGTCACCCCGTCAACCGCCTCGCGCACCAAACCGAAAATTCGTCAGAATGCGCTGGGTTGAGCAAGCGAGTTGCCCAGCAAGCTGGCCGTAGCCGATTGCATTACGAGCGCCCGGATGCGCGGGCAAACCACGCTCGGCGCATCGGCCTGAGTGCGGCGATCGCGAGCACAGCTGTACAACTATCCAATGCGATAGCCGTGCCGAACACCGCGTCCCAACCGCCCGTATGCTCATGGAGTAGTGCGGCCACCGGTCCGCCGAGGATCGAACCGACGCCTTGTGCATAGGAAAGGCATGCGTAGTTGACGATCGCATGCTTGCTGCCAAAGGTGTCCGTGAGCGTCGAAGGGAAAAGCGAAAAAATCTCGCCCCAGCCGAGAAAGACGACGCCAGACAGCAGCACGAACAACAACGGGTCGTGCCGCAACGTGAGCCACAAGGTCATCGCTACCGCTTCCATCCCGAATGCGATCAGCATCGTGTATTCGCGTCCGATCAGATCGGAGACCCATCCGAACATAGGCCGCGTCACGCCGTTCGCCACACGATCAATCGTCAACGCAAGCGGCAGAGCTGCGAGGCCGAACACGGTGACCCCCGCCATGCCGAAATCTCGCGTGAAGACTGCCATTTGCGAAGTCACCATCAGGCCGGAGGTCGCCATCATCGACATCATCACGAACATCAGCCAGAACAACGGCGTGCGCAGCATATTGCCAGGCCGCGTGTCGGGTACGGCTGTGGCGCCTCTCTGTGGCCGCCAGTCCGCCATGTAGCCGGGCGGCGGCAGCCTCATGCCGAGCGCGGCAAGTATGCCGATCACGCCGAGGATCACGCCATAGACGAGCAGCGTATTCTGATAGCCGTACCTCGCGATGCTATTGGTGATCGGAAACGTCGTGAGCATTGCGCCCATACCAAAGCCCGCCATCACTACGCCTATCGCAAAGCCCCGACGGTCTGGGAACCAGCGTGCCATCAGCCCGATCGTGCCGACCACGACAATACCTACGCCGATTCCCCCGAGAACGCCATAGCAGAGATAAACGGACAGCAGAGACTCCGCGCGGCTCGTCAGTACCCAGCTAAGCCCCGTGATCGCGCCACCGGCGGCCAGCAGCCAGCGCGGCCCAAAGCGCTCGATCAAGTAACCCTCGAGCGGCGACAGAAAAGTCTGGCAGACAATGAGGATGGAGAAGGTGACCTGCAGACTCGGCAGCGACACGCCGAGCTTCGCTGTCAGCGGGTGCGTCAGCAAAGTCCAGATATATTGGGGATTGGACGCAACCATCGCGCATACGAGGCCGCACAACAATTGCCACCAGCGGCTCCGTAGTGAAAGTGCAAACGGCGCGCTGATGCCGGCGTCGAAATTCTGGGTGCTCATACTTCAACTCCGTACAGATAAGTGACACGAAACGACTCAGGCAGCGCGCTTGCCTGGAGGCCCGACGCCACACTCCTAGACAGCCTGCTCAGTACACCGAAGCGTAAGTTCAGGTGAACCAGCATTGAAAACGACAGCCTCGACAATCTGCTAGTGCGCTTGCATCGTGTCGATATAGCTGCATTTTCCAATAATTGTCATTTACATGTTGTCTCTACGCGCACGAAGTGTGCCACGATGCGGCAAACCCTGTTTTCATGGATAAAACAGGCGTTTTTATACCGCGACGCACACATGGCCATGCGCAAAATCCATGCGCGGCGCGCGCGAGAAAGGTGCACTGCGCAACTCAATATCGCCCTTGCACCGATTCCGGGCTCAATATCCGCATTCGCCGGCCCATATGGCTGCGACGACCCCAGGGAGCGCTTTAAATGTGACGACGCGGTCTGCCGAAACACCGACTCGGTTCATCGCGTTGCGCACTATGTCGTTCTCAACGCTCGCCGATGATGGAGAACGCCGCCGGTTCGTGTGGACTGTCTTTGTTCCGTAACCAGGCTGACTGGCCGCGTAGGTTGCTGCGTCAAGCAGTACGCCATGCCTGTGGAAAGGCTCGCTTCGAAAGCATCCGGAAAGAATCGTGCTACCTGGGACCAAGGCTCGTTAGGCCGGATGACTGCCATGCCGGGGACGCCTGTGACGTCCCAACCGACATGTTGTAGTCGCACTAGCATCCGCATCAGCGAGTTCTGCAATGTTGTTCGACAGCATTCGCGTGGGGGCTGGCGGTGCCGATGGAGGATTGCAAGAGAAACATGAGACACTGCTGCGGCATCTCCAGCTCGTCAGTCCTCAAGATGCCGGGTTATCGCAGCGGAAATAAACGCGGCATCGTCCAGATTGGCTGTCGGCAGTCCGGCGCGATGGCCCCATATCGACGAAATGGGAAGGAGCTTGGCGTTTCGCATTTGCTCGACCTCGAGGCGGTTGTCTTCCACCTGGAAATACAGATCCGTTTCGCTTGGCATGATCAACGCCTTTGCCGTAATTGCCTTCAGCGCCGCGTGAAAATCGCCGTTATATTTGGAATTAGCGGCGATGTTCGCATGCTGCCATGTCCATAGATGAGCCAAGAGGTTGTTGCCATCGCGCTTAAGGAAATTCGCCTCCCACGACATCACGAGATAATCTTCGAGCGAGGAAAAACCGGCCTCCCGCCACACCTCGTTGCGATAAAACGTCTGTGACATCGCCATTGCGGCGTAGCTGCGGCCCATGGCCCGCAAACCGCGCTCGGGACGCTCGACAAACGTCCCGTTTTGAAAACCGGGATCCGTCGTCAGGGTCGCGCGGACGCCCTCGATGAATACCTGATTGTGCGGCGAGGTTTTTGCCGCGCCGCAAAGCACGACCAGCCGCCTAACCATCTCCGGATACATTGATGCCCATTGATACGCCTGCAACCCACCCATCGACCATCCGCAAGCCAATTGCAAAACGTCGATGCCGAGTTCTTGCGTCAGAAGTTGGTGTTGGATCGCGACGTTATCGGCCATCGTAAAATTCGGCCAACGGCTTCCGCTAAAGGGCTCGGTTGCATTGCTGGGCGAGGATGACAGTCCATTGCCGAACAGATTCGGAATAACGACGAAGTACTTTTCGGTGTCTAGCGCCTTGCCCGGACCGACCATCCACTCGATGTCATAGTGATGCGCGGAAAACGACGTCATATACAGAATGACATTCGATTTTTCTGCGTTCAGCTTTCCGTAGGTTTGATAGGCGAGCTTCGCATCTCTGAACGTGATACCGGATTGCAGCACCACGTTTCCGGCATTGAATACAAAATAGTCTTCCATGAGTGGGATCCGACTGGTGAAATGTTACGAGTGGTTAATAGAAAAGTCAGATAGAAGGTATCGCTTCGCCAGCCCGTGAGCGACACGATAACGTCAGCTGATGTAACCGGCTTGCCGTCGCTGAACGCGAGGCCCTTGCGAAGCGTGACCGTCCAGGTCTTGCCCTCCGGCGAGGTCGTATACGCGTCCATCATCTCCGGTTGCGTTGCGCCCCTGGCATCCACACGTGTTCCGACAGGTTGACTTCCGATTCCATCATGCCACGTTAATTGCAACTCGCAATAATTGCCATTTACGTACATATAGGCACGAAGCGTGCCATCACGCGGTAAATTCAATACGTGTGGACAAGTCAGAAGCTTGTCCTACCGGCATGACTACACGGCAATGCGCGAAACTTGTGCAAGTGTGCGCGAGGACAGTGCATCGCGCAGCGCAAGATCGCTATCGCACCGATTCCGGGCGCAATAAGGGCGCCCCTCGCCGGTAGCGAATCTTCGCACGCTATTTGAGCTACGGTTTAAGCTGAGATTCTCAACGCACTCGAAAGGAACGCTTCGATGAACCGTCCGCGCATTGCCGTCGGGGCATTAGGCGGCACGATATGCATGACCGCGAACAATGCCGACGCTGGCGCGTTGCCACGTCTTTCCGCGCAACAATTGGTGACTGCGGTCCCCGGTCTGGCTGATATCGCGCAGATTCACGCCGAGACCCTCTTGCAATTACCCAGCCCTTCGCTGAACCTTGCGCATGTGCTGGACAGTCTGATGTGGGCAGAGCGCATGGTGGCTGCCGGCTACGCCGGGATCGTCCTGACCCAAGGTACCGACACGCTCGAGGAAACCGCCTTCCTGCTCGACCTTCTGTGGACGCATCCGCAGCCGCTGGTGGTCACAGGGGCGATGCGCACGCCGCTGGCCGCAGGCGCGGATGGGCCCGCCAACATTCTTGCCGCGGTGGCCTGCGCGGCGTACAGCGCCAGTCGCGGGCGCGGTGTAGCCGTGGTCATGAACAACACGATCCATGAGGCGCGCTGGGTGCGCAAAGCGAACTCGAGGTCGGTCGAAACCTTCGAGTCGCCGGTCGTTGGGCCAGCTGGCATGGTGCTCGAAGGTGTGCCCCAGTATTTTCGCCCACCGTCCAGGCGTTATTCCCAGCGCTTCGCCAAGCCCGACCTGTCGGTTCGAGTGGCACTCGTCGAAACATGTCTGGGCGAGACAGGTGAGATGCTCGACGCGGTCGCCCACGCGGGATATCACGGGATCGTCATCGCGGCCTACGGCGCAGGGCATGTTTCGGATGACGAAGCACAGCGCATCGAGGCGCTGGCGCCGCGGCTGCCGATCGTCATCTCCAGCCGCACGGGATCGGGATCGACGGCAGCGCGTACCTATGGATTTTCCGGTTCAGAAATCGATCTGGCCCGCCGTGGCGCCTTGTTTTCAGGGTGGCTCGGCCCGCGCAAGGCGCGCCTGCTTCTCTGGCTGCTGCTCGCCACGGGCGCGCCGCGCAACGCATGCGTCGCTGCGTTCGAATTCTGGAAACGCGTCGACGACGCCGACTAGACGCGCGGCACAACGTCCATTGCCAGCCGGCTCGACGGAGGTGTTACGGGTTGCGTGCGAATCGCAGGTGAGCGGGAAACCACCCGCTTTTTCGCCATCTCAACCCGCTCCCGGCCCCTTCCCGAGAAAGCCTTTGAGAAACTCCACGAACGCCGTCACCTTCGCCGTCAGATTGAGCCGTTCTGGATACACAGCATAGATGTCTGCCGGCGGCAACGACCAATCGGGCAGCAATTGCTTGAGACGGCCAGACTGCAGATAAGTGGTCGCATCCCACTCCGAACGCATCAGGATGCCCTGTCCGTCAAGCGCCCAGACCAGCGTCGCCTCGCCATCGTTGCTGCTTAGCACGCCGTGCACCTTGACCGTCTCGTGGCGCTTCCCCTTGCTGAAATGCCAGGTGCCGTAGGCCGTGTCGTTTTCTCTGAGTACGATGCATTGATGCCGCTGCAGATCGCGCGGCGTGTCGGGTTCGCCTTTCGCGCGCACGTAGATCGGCGACACGCAGACCATCCGGCGGTTGGTCGCGACCTTGCGTGCGATCAACCTGGAATCAGGAATCTCGCCGAACCGGACGCCGACGTCGAACGCCGCTTCGGCGAGATTCAATGGGCGATCCGTCAACTCGAGTTGTACCTCGACGTCGGGATACTGGCGATGAAACGCTGCGATAGCCGGGGCGATGTGACGGCGGCCAAAGCCGAATGTCGCATTGACGCGCAGCAGCCCCTTTGGCGTCGCCCTGCTGCTCGAAATGGTCCGGTCGAGTTCCTGTAACGCAGACAGCAGCTTCGACCCTGTCGTCAAGTATTGCTCGCCCTCGTGCGTCAAGCTCAGCCGCCGCGTCGTCCGGTTCAGCAACCGCACACCGAGGCGCCGCTCGATCTGGGCAAGACGCGCGCTCACCGCCGGCGGCGTGACCCCAACGTCCCGCGCGAGCGCCGACAGGCTGCCATGCTTGACGAGTTCGACGAAAAATTCGAGGTCCGATACCGCATTCATTGATAAATATGATTTAAGAGTAGTTTAGATTTTACTGAATTCTATAACCGAATCGGCGAATTAGACTCATGCCCATCGGTCGATCATGACCGCGCCCCGCGCTTCAGATTCAACCGGCCAGAGGAGTCCATGCCGCACACCTTCTATCAAAAGCTCGTCGCATCACATACGGTCGACCGCCTCGACGAGCAGCATGTGCTGCTGTATGCGGACCTGCACATCATGAACGAATACACGAGTCCGCAGGCGTTCGCCGGACTCGCCGAGAAAGACCTCCTCGTGCGCCGGCCACGGCAGCAAATGGGCATTGTCGACCACGTCATCCCGACGCGCGCGGTGCCGGTTGCCTCCCGCACGATCGACATCGTCGACGCATCAAAGCAAGCCGCGAATTTCACACGCAACTGCGTCACGCAAGGCATCCACCTGTTCGACGTGAACGATCCGGCACAGGGGATCGAGCACGTCGTCGCACCGGAAATCGGACTGATCCGGCCGGGCATGGTCGTACTGTGCGGCGACAGCCACACGACGACTTACGGTGCGCTCGGCGCACTTGGTTTCGGAATTGGCACTTCCGAAGTCGAACACGTGCTCGCGACGCAAACGCTCGTCTATCGCGTGGCGAATGACATGCGGATCACCGTCGACGGAGAACTGCCCCCTGGCACCACGTCGAAGGACCTGGTGCTGCATATCATTGCCCGTATCGGTGCACAGGGCGCCCGCGGCTTCGCGCTCGAATATGCCGGATCGACAATCGCTTCGCTTTCTGCCGAGGCGCGAATGACCCTGTGCAACATGACCGTCGAGGCCGGCGCGCGCGCCGCGCTGATTGCACCGGACGACACGACGATCGACTATGTGCGGGCCCGCGTGCGTGGCCTCGATACAGCGACGCTCGATGCCGCGACGGCCGCATGGCGCTCGCTGCGCTCGGACCCCAATGCTGTCTTCGATGTCGAACATCATGTCGATGCATCGCAAATCGCGCCGTACGTTACGTGGGGCACGAGTCCAGACCAGGCCATTCCCGTCGACGGGCACATTCCCGAGGTCGACACGGCAACCGGAATCGATGCGGCAACCGCGCGCAAGGCACTCGACTACATCGCACTGCCGGCCGGCGCAAGCATCGAGGGCACGCCGATCGATCGTGTGTTCATCGGCTCGTGCACGAATGCACGCATTGAAGATCTGCGAGCGGCAGCGGCCATGGTGCGGGGACGCAAGGTCGCGGCATCGGTTCGCGCCATGGTCGTTCCCGGTTCCGGCATGGTCCGCGACCAGGCCGAGCGCGAAGGCGTTGCCCAGATCCTGATCGACGCAGGCTTCGAATGGCGCCAGCCCGGCTGCTCGATGTGTCTCGCGATGAACGACGACGTCCTCTCACCGGGCGAGCGCTGCGCTTCGACGACCAATCGCAACTTCGAGGGCCGCCAGGGCCGCGGCAGCAAGACCCACCTGATGAGCCCCGCCATGGCCGCTGCCGCCGCAATCGCGGGTCATATCGTCGACATTCGCAAGGAGCTTGTACATGGCTGATCGCCGTCTTATTCAGGGCATCGCAGCACCGTTGCCCATCAATAATCTCGATACCGACCAGATCATGCCGAAGCAGTTCCTGTTCGGCATCGACAAGTCGGGGCTTGCGCGCGGACTGCTTTACGACCTGCGCTACGATGACCGCGGTCAGCCCCGCGAGACGTTCGTACTGAATCGCCCGGAATATCACGGCGCACGCATTCTGATCGCCGGCTCGAATTTCGGCTGTGGGTCGAGCCGCGAACACGCCGTGTGGGGACTGCAACAAGCCGGCATCGAAGCGATCATCGCTCCCAGCTACGGCGAGATCTTCTACTTCAACGCCGGCAACAATCGCCTGCTGCTTGTGACGCTCGCGCCCGAGATAGTCGATGCACTCGTCGCCGAACTTGCTCAAACGGACACCAAACAGTTGTCGATCGACGTCGAGAACGAAGTGGTCGTGACCGCCTCGGGCGAGCGCCATTCGTTCTCGATCCCGTCGAGGCAAAAACGCATGTTCATGGATGGTCTCGACATGGTTCAGATGACGCTGCAGCAATCCGACGAGATCGACACATTCGAAAAGCGGCATTGGGCAGCCAATCCGTGGGCACGCATCGATCTTCCCGCCCAACAACGCAACATGTCGTAATCGAGCAACGCGAATTTCAACCTGATAACGAGACCGGCGCGTGGAACGCGCCGGCGGGAGACCAGCATGCCCCAGCCTGCCGAACGCGCTACCGTGCCGCACACGCACGCGCTAGAAACGCGCACAGTCAAGAAGATTACATGGCGCATCGTGCCATTCATCATCGCGCTCTATTTCGTGAGTTTCCTGAACCGCGTCAATGTCGGCTTCGCCGGCCTGACGATGAATCACGACATCGGGCTCTCGCCGGCGATGTTCGGCTTCGGAGCGGGAATCTTTTTCGTTGGCTACATTGTGTTCGGCATGCCGTCGAATCTCGCGCTCCAGCGCGTCGGCGCACGGCGGTGGATCGCGCTGCTCATGGTCGTGTGGGGCGCCCTCTCCGCTGGGACCGCGAGCGTCAGCGGTCCTTATAGCTTCTATGTACTGCGGTTCTTGCTAGGGCTGGCGGAGGCCGGGTTCTTCCCCGGCATCATTCTGTACCTGAGCTACTGGTTTCCGGCCCGGCATCGAGCGCTCGTGACGGCGATCTTCATGACCGCCGCGCCGTTGTCGAACATGATCGGCTCGCCGATCTCCGGCGCCATCATGGGCATGGACGGCATCGCACAACTGCATGGCTGGCAGTGGCTCTTCATTCTCGAAGCGGCACCGACCATCGCGCTCGGCGTGATCGCGTTCTTCTTCCTGACCGACAAACCTGAAGATGCGCGCTGGCTCGATACGGACGAGCGTGAGTGGCTCACGCTCGAGATGGCCCGGGAGCGCGCCGCCAAGTCGACGAACGCGGCATCCAGCGTGTGGGCGGCCACGAAGGATCCGCGAGTGCTCGCCCTCGCCCTGGTGTATGCGGGCACCTCGACCGGTCTGTACGCGATTGGCATTTGGGCGCCGATGATCATTAGCCACTTCGGCTTCAGCTATTTCGAACTAGGGCTCGTCAACGCTATTCCCAATGTCGTCGCCGTCGTCGGTATGGTGCTCTGGGCGAAAAACTCCGACCGCACCGGCGAACGCAGATTGCACGTGTCGATCGCATGTCTGGCAGCGGCCGCAGGAATGCTGCTTGCCGGGTATGCACCGTCCGCCCTGCTCCTGATCGTCGGACTGTCGGTCGCAAATTTCGGCATCAACGCGGCGAAACCGCCGCTGTGGAGCATGCCTACGCAGTTCCTCTCGGGATCGGCTGCGGCAGCGGGCATCGCATTGATCAATGCGATGGGCAGTCTGATCGGCGGTACGATCGGCCCAATGGTCATCGGCAAGTTACGCGAAATCGGTGGCGATTACTCGTTCGGACTCTACTTCGTTAGCGGCACGCTGGTCGTATCGGCGGTCATCTCCTGGATGTTCGGCCGTCGACAAAGGGAATCGTCCGTCACACCCACGGTCTCCTGATCTCCCTCGTACGAAGCTGCATCCGATTCTTCAGCGAACAGGATCAGTTTGCTATAGCCATACAAAACATGATCAGGATGAAAACGACGCAAACGAAGGTTCCTAACCCCAGACGCGTCGAATTCTCCTGACACGCGTGGACGCTGCGGCCGTCGCGGCAATATCGTTGGGCAAAGGCGCCGCTACGCGCAAAGCACGCGCTGACTTGCGCGTAGCGGCGTTTTTCGGCCTCCCTTCTGACGCCGCGGCATTCAAGCGGCGGCCGAAGCGACACCTCCTACCGCACGCCCCGTCGCCAATCCGGCGAATAGATCGAACTGGCAAGGCGCTGTATCCAGCGCGCACACAAGCCGCAACACAGACGTTCCGATGCGATCGCGTTGGCACGGCACTTCAATTCTGGATGCGGCTCTCGCACCGATTCCCAATCTGAATGTCTTGCAGTCGCCTTTCGTCGCCGACGTTGGCGTTTCGCACAGAGGCGGTGCACCGCCGATTTTGTTGTGCCCGATGCACCTTCCTTGCGCGTATCTGCACACTTCCAGGACCTGGCAATGTGCTCCTTTCCATCCGGAAGTACTCGATTCACCCTTGTATATTGGGCTTTCGCATGTTGGCACGTTTTGTGCACATTGAATCAATGTGGATATTACAAATATTGCAGTTTGCACATATATTTCGCCGACAGCCGACGAAACCCACAACAAAGTGCCCCATGACAGGCGCTTCACAAGCGTCAACCAACCGTGTACCGACGCTGCGTGAAGCGGACTCGTAAGCGAAGGGCGAAGTGATTCAAGTCAGCTTCGTTGTATGTAGCAAGTATCACGTGATCATGCGAACCCGTAGCGGCTGGGCGGGTAACGATGATCGATTGATTTTTGAGGAAACATGTCAGCAGAATCTTTAAATCCTGTGCGGGGCATCCGCGGGATGGCAGTTACACCCCATGCGCTGGCGTCGCAAAGCGCGCTCGCGATCCTGCGCGACGGAGGCAATGCCGTCGAGGCGATGATTGCCGCCGCGGCGACCATCGCAGCGGTGTATCCGCATATGAACAGTATCGGCGGCGACGGCTTCTGGCTGATTTCGCGGCCGGGCGAAGAGCCCGTCGGTATCGAGGCGTGTGGAGCGGCGGCAGCGGCGGCGACGATCGACGCCTATCGCGCACGCGGCCTGCAATCCATCCCGTTTCGCGGCCCGCTGGCGGCGAATACGGTGGCCGGGACAGTGTCGGGCTGGTCCTTGGCGCATCGCTGGTCGACTGAAACACTCGGCGGCAAGCTCCCGGTCGCGCGCCTGCTCGAAGACGCCATCGCCTACGCAGGAGGGGGTATTCCGGTCACGCGGAGCCAGTCCGAATGCATCGCGCTCAAGCGGCAGGAACTCGAATCAGTCGCGGGGTTCGCCGAGACGTTTCTGACGAGCGACAACCCGCTGGGCGTGCCGGCCGTCGGCGACCGCTTTGTGCAACCGCGCCTCGCCGCGACCCTCGAGCGTCTCGCCCACGCGGGTCTCGACGACTTCTACCGGGGCGACCTCGCACGCAGCATCGCGGCCGACCTGCGTGCCCTTGAAAGTCCACTGTCGCTAGCGGACCTTGAACAGCATCGCGCACGGCTGCGCCAGCCACTGGCACTCGCACATTCGCTCGGCACGATCTACAACATGCCGCCGCCCACACAAGGGCTTGTATCGCTGCAGATTCTCGGTGTGCTTGACCGTGTCTTGCGCGACGACATGGATCCGCTCGGGCCCGAGTACGTCCACGCGTGCGTGGAGGCGACCAAGCTCGCGTTCGCCATCCGCGACAGGCACATCACCGACCCGGATTACATGGAGATCGATCCACAGGCGCTGCTTGCGCCGCATGTGCTCGACTCGATGGCCGAGCGGATTTCGATGTCCGCGGCAGCTCCGTGGGGTCATGGTCTCGGACCGGCCGACACCGTGTGGCTCGGCGTGATCGACGCCGATGGCGTGGCCGTCAGCTTCATTCAGAGCATCTATCACGAGTTCGGCAGTGGCCTCGTGCTTCCCGATTCGGGCATTAACTGGCAAAACCGCGGCTGTAGCTTCTCGCTCGACCCGTCCGCGCGCAATCCACTTACGCCGGGGCGACGTCCATTTCACACGCTGAATCCGGCACTCGCGCGCTTCGCCGATGGACGCACGATGGTGTATGGAAACATGGGCGGCGACGGCCAGCCGCAATCGCAAAGCGCCGTGTTTTCACGGATCGCGCACTTCGGTTGGAATCCGCAAGCCGCTATCGATGCGCCTCGCTGGCTGCTGGGTCGAACCTGGGGGCAAACCAATGAATCACTCAAGCTGGAGGCGCGGTTTCCCGTCGACACATTCAATGCGCTGCGTCGTCTCGGGCATGACGTCGAGCAGATGCGGCCATACGACGAAGCAATGGGCCACGCCGGCGCGATCGTCCGGCACAGCAACGGATGTCTGGAAGCAGGCTATGACCCCCGCAGCGACGGGGCTGCGGCCGGCTGGTAGGCGCGCCTGCTAGACCGCGGGCGGCCGCTCCGCCCGCCCCCGTTTGAATCGACGACCCGCGAGCGTTCGTGCCGACGGCAAGGACGGCGCACGTCCGTCCAACTGTCGATACTTCAATCCGAAACGGAGAAACACATTGAACACCCGCACGCAATCACTGAACGGCGTCGCCTCGCCCGGCGCACAAACAGCCGCGCATACCCGCTGGATCCAGCTCGGACTCGGTCTTGTGTGCATGATGACCATTTCGAGTCCTCAATATGTATGGACTCTGATGACGAAGCCGCTCATGGCCAAGCTCGGCATCGCACTGCCGGAACTGCAAGTGACATTCTCACTGCTGGTGCTGCTGCAGGCATTTTTTTCACCGTTCCAGGGTGCGCTGATTGATCGTTTCGGGCCGCGCATGCTGATCTCGATCGGTACGTTGCTGGCAGGCGTGAGCTGGGTGTTGGCTTCGTATGCGCACAGTACGTCGATGCTGTACCTCACGTACGGCGTCATCGGCGGTCTCGGTACCGGCATCGTCTACGTCGGTGTGGTCGGGCTCGTGGTTCGCTGGTTTCCCGATCGACGCGGCTTCGCCGCTGGTGTTGCGGCGGCAGGCTACGGCATGGGCGCCATTGTCACCACCTTTCCGATCTCCGCATCGCTGGCAACGCGCGGCGTCGAATCCACGCTGTGGCTGTATGGCATCATCTTCGCAGTGATCGGTCTCCTCGCCTCGCAGGGCCTGCGGGTACCGCCCGCGGCACACAGTATCAGTATCGGCTCGGCGGTTTCCCGGACAGCGGTTGTGACGCGCGACTACCGGCCCTCCGAGATGCTCAAGTCGCCGTTGTTCTGGCTCATGTTCGTGATGATGACGATGATGTCCACTTCAGGCCTCATGGTCACGTCGCAGATGGCAAGCTTCGCCGCTGACTTCGGCGTCAGCAAGGTACTGGTCTTCGGGCTCGCCGCGTTGCCGCTGGCACTGACTATCGACCGCTTCACGAACGGTCTGACCCGTCCGCTGTTCGGCTGGATATCGGATCGCCTGGGGCGCGAAAACACGATGTGTTTCGCGTTCGCGCTGGAAGGTGTGGCGATGGCGCTCTGGCTAATGACCCGCGACAACGCGGTTCTGTTCGTGCTGCTGTCCGGCGTGGTGTTCTTCGGCTGGGGTGAGATTTTTTCGCTGTTCCCTTCGACCCTGACCGACACGTTTGGTACCCGTTATGCCACCGCGAACTATGGCTGGCTTTACATCTCGTTCGGGATTGGCTCGATCTTCGGCGGCCCGCTGGCCGCGCTGCTGCATCAGCACACCGGCAGCTGGGTGCCGGTGTTCGGATGCGCGATTGTGCTCGATCTGAGCACCGCCGTGCTTGCGATGTTCGTGTTGAAGCCGGCGCGCGCGCGTTTTGTCGGAGCGAAGGGATAACGCGTCTATTCGCGGACGACATCTCTTCTGCAAGCAAGGCTTGTCACGACAGCTGAAACAACACGGCCGCTCGTTGTTGCAGTGATCGTGACGTCAATGGCGGTGGCCGCTATCGAAGCGACCACCGCGTCTGCTGTGATGCCGCGCGGGAAAACCTGCACGAGGCAAGCACACATGATCACCGATTTCTATCGACTGCGCGGGTCACTTTCGATTATCTCCACTCAGGTCCGCGCACCTATACTCAATTTCAATTATCACGAAACGGGCGCCTGCATCGTCGCAGACGGCCGGTTCATACATTGCCGATGCGCAACGCGCCGGGCGTGTATCTGACATTCAAATAGCGCATTAGGAGAACAGACATGAGCGGAACACCTGCAGCGGTCGTGGCGTACGCCCAGCCGAAGACATCGGTTCGCTGGAAGATTTTCTTCATCATGTTGCTGCTGGTTACGGTCAACTACATCGATCGTGCATCGCTGTCCGTCGCGATGCCGATGATCGCAAGCGAGTTCACGCTTACGCCGGTCATGCAGGGCCTCATCATGAGTTCGTTCTTCTGGTCATACACGCTGATGCAGATTCCAGGCGGCATGGCCGTCGACCGCTTCAAGCCGCGCCTGGTCCTCGCGCTGTGCACTTTGCTCTGGGGTGCCTTCCAGGGTCTTGGCGCGTTGACGACCAACGCGATGTCCTTGCTCGCGACGAGACTCGGACTCGGTGTGGCAGAAGCGCCCGTGGCCTCGGCGGGAGGTGCGCTGAATGCGATGTGGCTCACGCAGCATGAGCGGGTCCGTGGCGCATCGCTGATGGACGGTGGCTCGCCGCTCGGCGCAGCGCTTGGATCGGTACTGATCACCTGGCTGATCGTGGTCGCGCACTCATGGCGCACAGCGTTCGCGATCGCCGGCGTCGGCACAGTGCTGTGCGGAGTAGGCGCCTGGTACTACATCAAGAATCAACCGCGCGATCACGCCGGGGTCAATGAAGCCGAAGCAGAACACATCGAACGGGCCCGCCGCCTGGAGGATGAAAAGGAAGCCAAAAGCCTGTCGGGCAACTCGCTCGATTTCTTCAGGTATCGCTCAGTTTGGCTGATGTTCGTCGGATTCATGTGTTGCACGACGCTTTACTACGGCCTGTTGACCTGGATGCCCACCTATCTGCAGAAAGTGCAGGGCTTCAACATTCAGCAAATGGGCGGCGCCAGCTTCGTGATCTTCTTCTGCGGCTTCATCGGCGAACTCTCCGGGGCCTACGTCGCCGACAAGTGGCTCGCCAGCGGCGCCGCGCCGAACCGCGTCATGCGCACTTTCTTCGGTATCGCCGGCGTGGTTGCCACGATCGCGGTGTTTTCAGTGGCGCATGCGACGAGCCCCACCATGGTCGTGATCCTGCTGTCCATCACGCTCTTTTTTCTGCGGTGGGGCGGTCTGTACTGGTCGATCCCCGCGATGCTCGCCTCGCGCAACAAGGTGGGCACGCTCGGCGGTCTGCTCAACTTCGGCGGGAATATCGGCGGCATGGTGATCCCGATTGCGATCGGCGCGATCGTTCAATTTACGGGCTCCTATTTCCTCGCGCTGATGTGTTTCGCCGCAATGGGCGTCGGCCTGCTGCTCTGTTCAATCGGAATCGATTATGAAACGAAGATTCCGGTCTGAGCGATCGCCGCGCCCCACATAAGCAACATTGCTACTGAGATTGGAAAATGGGAATAGCAAAAGTCGAAGACATCATTGGCCAAACTGTCCGGCGCGACATTGGCCGCATGAAGCGGTTCGTTGAAGGTCAGCTGGAAGCGGCCGCGCGTTCGATCATGAGCACGCCGAACGCCCACGTCGGTATCGTGACTGGCTTCTTCATACGCAATGCCGTGCCGCCCTCGCCGGAGACGGACGGACTGGGCGGCATGGCCCATCTGGCCGCCGCACTTTCGAACCTCGGCATACCGGTGACGGTGATCTCGGACGCGCCATGCTGCAAGGCGGTGTGGGCGGTCACCACGGAATTGCCGAAAGATGTGGCGTTCGAGATCACCTCGGTGAGCGCGGCATCGGTCAAGTCGCTGAGAGCCCGGCTAAGCGAGGCTGAACGTCCGATCACGCATATGATCTCGATCGAGCGGGTGTCGCCCGCGAGCGACGGCAAGCCGCACCGCGAGTACGGCGCGGACATGTCCGACGACACCGCTCCGCTGCATCTTCTGTTCGAGGACCCCGAGTGGTCGCGTCCGTGGGTCACGATCGGCATCGGCGACGGCGGCAATGAAATCGGCATGGGCGTGCTGCCCGAGCAAATCGTCCACGACGACATTCCCAACGGCCCGTTGATCAGCGCGGCCATTCCCGCGGACTACCTGATCGTTTCCAGCGTCTCGAACTGGGGCGGCTGGGGACTGGTATCCGCGATGGCGATGGTCGCGCCGCGAGACGCGGCGGCGCGGCTGCTCACCGATTTCACGCCAGAGCGAGACCGGGCGTATCTGGCTGCGGCCGTCGACATCGGGCAGGCGGTTGACGATAGCCGCATCGACCGCCCCGCGACGCCGAAGATGAGCGTCGACCGGCTCTCGTGGGAACAGCATGCAGAAGTGCTGAGTCAGCTCAGGGCGCACGTCGACGGATACCTCGCAGCGCCGTCGCACGCGTGAGCGTGACGCCTTTTTTATTTCGCAACGTACCAACCATGTCCGATCTTTCGCGTACCACTCTCAGACGTGCGCCCTCGTGGGCTGCCAGCTTGCCAGAAGAATTGAAGACACCGTGTTTCATCGTATCCGAGCGCGGCATTGTCGATAACTTGCATGCGACCGCCCGTGCGTGTGGAGGGGTGGAACGGCTCATGCCGCACGTGAAGACGCATCGCGCCGGATGGGTCGTCGAGAGACTGATTCGCGAAGGCGTAACTGCATTCAAGGCCGCTACCGTGGCCGAAGTGGCGATGGTGCTCGAGGCCGGCGCGAAACACGTCCTCTGGGCGTATCCGACCGTGAACCGCGCTCATATCCGTACCTTGCTCGCGCTGGCACACGCTCATCCGGCCGCAAAGGTCGACGCGCTCGTCGACTCGGCGGCAGGCGTAGCCGCGTGGCGTCTCGCGACGAATGGAGCGCCGTTGAGCAATCTCTCGCTGCTCATCGACCTGGATGCCGGCATGGGCAGAACTGGCGCGCCGATGACAACGGCGACGCTGCAATTGGCCCGTGAGCTGGCCGCGATCGCCTGCTTTGGCGGATGGCATGTCTACGACGGCCATATCCATGATCTCGACGGTGCCACACGCCGCGCGCGAGTGGCCGCCATCGTGGAGAAAGTGGCGGCGCTGACGCACGCAGCCGATGCAGAGGGACTGTCGACCAGGCTCGTCGCCGGGGGCAGCTATACGTTCGATCTGTGGCCGCGCACACTCGCCGACTTCGTATCCCCGGGCAGTTGGACCTATTCGAGCGCTCAGCACGATCTGGAGTTGCCCGCGTTCGGCTGGACGCCAAGCGCATATGTACTGGCAACGGTGATTTCACGCAACGGCACGACCGCCACGCTCGATGCGGGCTCGAAGGCCATCTCGCCGGACAAGCCGCTGGCCGAGCGCTTTCGCTGGGACGGCAAGATCGTCATGATGAGCGAAGAGCACGTCGTAGTCGAAAACACCGATCTGGCAGTCGGCGACCGGGTGATGTTATTGCCGCGCCACGCTTGCACGACTGCCTATCTCTACCCCAGCGCAATGGTGCTTAACACCGAAGGGTGGTGGGAAGTGCGCGAGCAACTCGGGAGCCGTCGATAGGCCACGAGCCCGGGAGCGGGTCAATGTCGATTGAAACAATGCAACACGACGCAGCCACGCACGCCATGCGGCAACTCTGAAAAACACCACATCAAGGCGATGAGAAAAACATGAACGACAGTGGCACGCGCCGCGCATTGCGTGGCGTCAATCCAACCGACCTCAATCCAGTCGGGCACTATTCCTCCGCGATGATCGCGGGCGACTTCGTCTTCCTGTCCGGCCAGACGCCGCGCGACGCCAACCGGCATGTGATCGGCGACTCGATCGAAGAGCAGACCCGTGCAACGCTCGCCAATGTCGAGTGGGTGCTGGCCGCCGCCGGCGCGCGACTGGAGGACGTCGTCAAGGTCACAGTCTATCTGACCGACTTGACGCTCTTTAGCCGCTTCAACGCGCTCTATGCGAGCTGGTTTGCCGAGCACAAGCCGGCGCGAACGACCGTGGAAGCCGGTCTGCAGGGTGTGCTCCTGGAAATCGACCTGGTTGCCTACATCGGCAAGCGCTGAAACAGCCGGCGCGCCGCACACACGCTAAAAGCCGTAAAGCCTTGCAGGATTTTCAACGAGGATTCGACGCCGCGTCGATTCATCGGGTATCCACAGCGTCAGGTCATCCAGCAAGTTGGCAGCGTCCGGCTTGTTGTCGGCCGCTTGCGTCGGATGTGGCCAGTCCGATCCCCACAGCATCCTGTCCGCGGCAAGTTGGGTAAGCCTGAGCGCGACCATGCCGGCGTCGGCGTAGACCGGCGCTCCGCTTCGCGACGCAAGATAGGGACCACTCAATTTGACCCAGGTACGACCGCCGGCCAGCAGCGTCTCGATCATCCGGAATGCGGCATGCTCCGCGCCGCCCGGTTGCGGGATCTGCCCCATATGATCGATCACGAGCGGCGACGACAGACTCGCAAGCAACGGCCGATGCGCGAGTAGCTGCGCAGCGGTGGCATTGACTTGAATGTGCCAGCCAAGCGGTTCGATCCGCTTCGAGAGCGGCTCCATCATCGATACCGTGACGCCGACCAGGTATTCGAGATTAAAGCGCAGCCCGCGTACACCCAAATCGTGAAGACCGGCCAGCTCACCATCCGTCACGGTGTCGGACACGGTCGCAATGCCGCGCGCGGTCTTTCCAAACTGCGACAGGGCATCGAGCAGGCAACGGTTGTCGGTTCCATACGTCGACGGTTGAACGACGACATGTCGCTCGACGCCCAGCCTGCGCTGCAGCGCGCGATAGTCGGCGACCGTCGCGTCGGGCGGCTGCAATTGTGCTGACGGATCGACCGGATACCGCGCATCGTAGATGTGGTGATGACTGTCGGTTGTCTTCGGCGGAACGGGAAAGCGCGGCTGGCCGGTGCGGCCAACGCGTGCCGGCTCCTCGGGAAAAGCAGATTCGCCCGATGAGGGCGGCGTGGTTGCTGGGCCGGTCGTCCGGTTGCCGCGGCGAGGGTCTTCGCCGCCTTGGGGTAGATCCCAGTGGCTTTGCTTCTGCTGCTTCAATCGGCATCTCCTTTAGCCGGTGGGTCAATGGGAACGACGGACGGTCCTGACGCAAAATGACCAACCACGCACTGCGTTCTGACACAACGAAAAGAGTGGCTCAGTATACGAATGAATTTTGTCCGGGAGATAATCAAAGTTAGCGACACCATCTGATAGAAACCCTCGATCATGCGCATTTCTCTTCAACAAATTGAAACCTTTTATTGGGTGGCGCGATTAGGCGGATTTCATGCGGCGGCGCGTCATCAGCACCTCACGCAGCCGACCATTTCGGCACGCATCCAGGAGTTCGAAGAGCATCTCGGCGTGCAACTCTTCACGCGCAGCCGGACGCACTCCGAACTCACGCTCGCAGGCCGCGACGCGCTCGTCAATGCGGAACAGGTGCTAAAGCTCGCCGAAAAGCTCGAACAGATTGCGAAGCGTACCGATCCCATGTACGGGCTGCTACGTCTCGGCGCGATTGAGTCCATCGCCCACGCGGGGCTTGCAGATCTACTCACGCAACTCAAGACGCGCTATCCGCACATGAAGATCGAACTCACGATCGACGTGGGCGTCGCCCTCGGACGCAAGCTTGGTGCGCACGAACTGGACATAGCGATCCTGAACGATTCAACCAATGCGCCCCACGTGGTCGAGACCGCCATCGGCTACACCGATCTACACTGGGTCGCGTCGCCGCAACTCGTGCCCAACTGCAATGTCGCGCCTCACGAGCTTGCGTCGGTGCCGATCATCACCGTCTCGCAACCGTCATCGAACCATTCGCTTGTGATGAACTGGTTCCGCAGCGCCGGTTGCAATCCGGACAACATCAGCTCATGCAATTCCCTGTCCATGATGTCGCGGCTGGTCGCGGCGGGACATGCGGCGGCCGTGTTGTCGCCCGCGATAATGCGCACGGAGATCGACGCCGGGCTGATTCACGTGCTGAACACTGAACGGCCGATCACCCAGCAAGGATTCTTTGTCGCCTATCAGGAAGAGTGTCTGAGCGGCGCGGATACCATCGTGGAACTGGCAAAAGAGGTGCTCACGCGCAGCCGCGTGCTGATTCCGCTGTAGTCGGCGGTGGGGCGCGGACTATTGCGCGCGGGAAAGCAACACTGGAATCGCAGCCACGGAACCCCGAGTCGCTTCAAACGTACGCCTCGTCAACGACGCCACGCCGCGCCGCGCGTGGGCGACCTAGGCGTTGCGAGGACGCGCCGTCGTGCCGCGCACGATCAGGTCGGTCGGCACGATGTTCTGGGAACTCACGGGCCGTCCTTCGATCCGTGCGAGCAGATACTCGGCGCTGCGCGCGCCGATTTCATCGGCGGCGAGCCGCATGGTCGTCAGCGGCGGCGACGTGAAGCTGGAAAATTCGATGTCGTTGATGCCCGCGATCGACAGGTCGCCCGGCACGTCGATACCCGATTCGCGCGCCTCGGCCAGCGCGCCGATTGCGAGCAGATCGGTGCCGCAGATTACGGCCGTCGGACGCTCGGGGCCGTTCATCAGCGCCTTCATCGCCATCTTGCCTTCAATGATCTTGTGCGGCATCTCGATCAGATGCTCGTGGCGCAACTGCAGCCCTCGCGACTGCAGCGCCGCGCGCACGCCGATGATGCGATCAGCCGCGCGATCGCTATGCTGCGTCATTTGCGTAATCATGCCGAAGCGCGTATGGCCGAGATCAAGCAGATAGTCGGCGAGTCGACGGCCGACCGCCACGTTGTCGAAGCCGACATACGGATAGTCGTGATCGACCGTCCAGCCATTGACGAGCGGAATCTGCTCCTTTTCGATCAGTTCGTAGAGCGCGGGCGAGTGACTGCGGCCCACGAGCATCAGCCCGGCGATGCCGTCCGCGATAAGGGCGCGGACCTGCTTCAGCTCATCTTCCTGGTCGTAGTACGAGCATCCGAGCAGCAATGTATAACCGGCTTCCCCGATGCGCTTTTGCAGCGCGAACACGCCGATCGCGAAGTTCTGGTTTTCCAGCGATGGGATCACCGCGCCGATCGTTTTCGAGCGCTGCGAAGCCAGCGCGCGCGCTGCGGCGTGCGGTGTGTAGCCGAGTTCCTGCGCGATGTCGCGCACACGGTTCTGCAGTTCTGCCGCTACCCTTGCGTTACCGTTCAACACGCGCGAAACGGTCGCAGTCGATACCCCTGCCGCCCGCGCGACATCTACCACGGAAATCGCATTCGATTTGCGACGCGGCGCTCTTTTCTTTGTCTCGTTGCTCAACTTGCACCCTGCCCGGTCTCGAGGCGCACCATCGCGCCTGCCCTGTCCGGCATACTATAACGCGGCACCTTGAGAAATGGCCACCGCCGGGCGCGGGACTTCGCCTGGTTGGTCCGTTCGGGGTTCGCGCCGAACTTCATTTTTCTGGCATGTAGCCGAGCTGCCTCACGTTTTGTTCCAGCGGTTGTGCGCATGACCAGACACGCCGTGCAAGAACATCGTCATTGACACGCAAGGTCACATCAGTACCAACGTGCTGCGCAACTGATGACGCCGGCTGGGAAACGGTGCCCGTGATAAAGCGATTTCGGCTTCTTCATCTTCCAATCTCAGGCGGCTGAGGCCGCGATCTGACAAACCCCTTTTGACCGGTTTTTTGTGCCCGAGCGAATTCCTCTTTCAAAGATGCGAATCGCCGGCCAGCCAGGCCGTCCTCGCCGTTGACTCCGGCCCTGCGCAACCCACCTGCGAACAACAGGGCATCAACGCTGCGCCGTTTCGCCACAGCCTCGCTATTTTGAGACACGTCCGACACTCGTCCTGGCTGGCAAATGCGATCGTTAACGCAACTGATCTGCGGGAGAGAGAAATGAAAGCGATTGCGGTTATGACAGTGGTCACCGTGTGCCTGGCTGGACTTGCGGGGTGCGGCACCACGAAAAGCTACAGCGAGATGTATGTGCATGGCTGGACACGTGAAAGCATGGAGAAGCGGTTCCCGACCGGGACAACCGAACGGCAGGTTGTTGACAGGCTTGGCTATCCGTACCGGGCCAGCAAGGCTGATCGCGTGGAACGCTGGGACTATGCTGGTGGCAAGACCAGCAAACAGAGGATCTCATTCGTTTTCCGGGACGGCAAGCTCGTCGAGAAGATGTACGAGAATTTCTGATCGGCGGTCTGGGCGCGCTGCGCGTTCATTCCTGCCACAAAAAAGGTTTGTGGCGGAAAGAACAGTGGGACGAGCGATTTCCAATCCGCGCAGGAATACTCACATGACAAGCGAATAGAATCGCCCGGTCGCAGTTTTGGCGGCGCCGTTGTCCTGCATCTGCCCTTTGCGGATCATATGCATGTATATGAACGCCTCCCGTTTGCGAAGCAATTTCGCCGGTTTTGACGTGCAGGATCGGCTGCGGCTGTATATACGGCCTTTCTGCAGCCGATATCGATGCAGCAGCGGGCCCCTATGAAATTCGCTGACTCGCACCTCATTGACTTCACGACCTCGTGGCTCTTATGCATATTCAGGTTTAGCGAGTCCCTGCCCAACCTGTCTTGTCATCAGATTCGATTGCCAACGCAGTCTTTCGACGGATCATCCTGTGCAGGCGTTGATGCTCGAGGCGCGGCTAACCTTTCAGGCTGGCTTCGCGCCGAAGTTCCCCTTCTGGTACGGCCTGTCGTGGGCGAGGACTGTCCAGATCGTGCGCGCCGTCTTGCTGGCTAGCGCCATGGTCGCCACGTTTGGCGGTCGCCGCTTGCTAATCTGCTCAATCCAGGGGCCGGGCTCCCGGGCATGGGCGAGGACGCTGCGCGCGCCGTGAATGAGCAGCGTGCGCAGATGCGTGTCGCCGCGCCTGCTGATGCCGAACAGCGTGACCTTGCCTCCCGAGCCCGTTTGCTTTGGCACAAGACCGATCCAGGACGCAACCTCGCGGCCCGATCTGAACGACTTCGCATTGCCCATCGTCGCCACTGCGGCTGTCGCCGTCAGCACACCGACGCCCGGGATCTCGCTAATCGCCCTGACCGCCTTGTCCTCCAGCAGCCACTGGCGCAGTCGCCGCTCGATCACGACGATCTGCTCATCGAGCTTTGTGGATCCGTTCCACTGCTCGCGCAACGTATCGACCAGCACGGCCGGCAGACGATCCAGGACGCTGGTCAGCACCGCACGTATCGCCTTGTCCAGTGCAGCCCGGCCCTTGCCCATCACTTCGCCGTATTCGGTCAACAGTCCGCGCAGGCTGTTGATCCGCGTCGTACGGAACTTAAGCAGTTGATGGCGCATCCGGTGCAGCGCCAGCACTGCCTGCTGCGCTTCGGTTTTTACTGCCACTGCCTTGCCTGACTGCTGCACGGCCAGCCAGATCGTCCTGGCGTGCGCTGCATCGCTCTTGTTGCGGATGTTGAACGCCTTGACGAATTCGGCCGGCATTAGCTTCACCTCGTGCCCCAGCTTCGTGAGTTGCCGTGCCTGGTGTTGTGACCACTTTGTATCGCCGGAATTCTACCGCCCATCTCTTACTGCAACACAACCGCCAAGCCACTGTCCACTGCGGGGTCTGCTTCGTTCAAGGCCGCACCACACTGTGTCCGATCCCGGGGTGAAGCCGCGACCGTCGCTCTAAAAGCCCCGATAATCAGGTCGGAACAACAGGTATGCTCCGCTTCGGAAAAGAGCGGTTCGGCGCCGACGGGCATCTGGGCCGGGGCATCGGAATTGCGGCTTGCAGGTGCGGGCGACATTTTAGCGTGCTAGTGGCCCCTTCCCGTCCGAGGAGACTGTCATGCGAGCAGCAACGAAAGCCATTTTGATTTCAGCGCTATTTGTCGGTATTTCAGGCAGCGTCTACGCACAAGGCGCGGGCGGCGGGGCCGCTGGCGGGCAAGGTGGAACGGGAATGAGCAAACCGAACGCCGGCGGCACGACCGATACCGTGTCGGGTGCGTCGGGAGCCAACAGCATGGCGCCCTCCGGTACCACGTCCCACAAGAAGACGCATAAGAAGTCCAGCGCCGCCATGCCGGCGTCAGCGACCAATCCGGCTTCAGGTGGCAGTTAAAGGAAAAAATTTCACTTTGGGTCGTCGCGCCTGCGTGCGATGGGAGCGCGCCGACCGCACTTCTGCCAAGGCCTGCGGGCAGGCGCGTCACCAGGCGGCAGCGTTGACTGCGGAAAGCAGGTTCCCTTGGTCGTGTCCGCCGACCGCAATGAAGTTTTCACGCACGTTGGCTGATCTACCTACCCTAGGTGGACCGCCACGTTGCGCGCTTTCAAGCGGGATGCCTATTAGGCGCGCGACGCTGGAGGGAACCGGCGCAAAAATGCCGCAGACCACGCTCCGACCTTCGTCCCCTCCAGCTCGTATTCAACCCTCGCGAGTCAGTTTTTGAGGTCGTCCGGCACCTTGCCGCCATTTTCTGCGAGCTTTTGCATAACCTCTCGATGCAGCCAGACGTTCATTGCAGCCGAATCCTCCGTGTTGCCGGCGTAATGAAGTTCGGATGCCAATTGTTTGCGCGCATCAAGGCTGCTGTCCAGCCCGAGAACCTTGAGCAGGTCGACGATTGACGTCCGCCAGTTCAGCCGTTCGCCGCTTCCCTCCTGCATCCGGGCAAGCACCGCCTCAACGTCGACCGTCGGCATCGGCGTAGCGGACGGCTGTGATATTGGGGCCGCAGGAGCTGACGGCGTCGACGGCGTTCCTGTCGGTACTGACGCGCTGGCGGGCGCTGTCCCCGCAAGCGCCGCCGGCGAGGTGATCGAGCCAGGCGTTGTGTTAGCGGGATGGTCGTGCGGAAAAATCTTGTTCAGGATAGCTGAGAATATGCTCATTTTTCGCTCCTTGGTCGGTGGCCACTTCACCTGAAATGGCATTCCGGCGGCGCAACGGGCATGCCCAGGAAGCGCCCTCCTGCTGTTCTTCCGGTTTAACGTGGGGGTCGCAAAGGGGTGGCTCTTTACTGCGGGCGTTCGATGGTTTGGTCCCGCCTGCCATATCCAATGGTTCCTTCCATCATCACTGGGCATAGCGCTTGCGCGCCGCTGAGTATCCCTATTTTGTAAAGGAGACAATCATGAGCACATTCGACCCGCAGGGCAGCCCGTCGGGCGCCGGGGCACGCATCGTTGGCACGGGCGTAGGCGATGGGCCGGGCCCGGACGTCATGGCAGCGGCCACGCTTGATGGAACCAAGGTTGTGACCTCAGACGGCGAAGACGTCGGAAAAATCTCGGACATCATGCTCGACGTTCGCGGTGGCAGGGTGGCATATGCGGTGCTGTCAGAAGGAGGATTTCTTGGAATGGGCTCGACGCTGCACGCAATTCCGTGGAGTGCGTTGACACTGGATACCGACGCGAAATGCTGCGAAGGTCTGCTATCGGGAAAACTGGTGGTCCCTTAGTGGTCCAGACTGTGTCAAAACGCACGTTGCATCGACCCAGCGCAAAAGACGGCTTGTCAGAACGCCCTATCGGCCTCACGGCACTGCGGGAAACGTAAGGCAACCCCTAGAACCTGGCGATTGTGAGTTTTGACACGGCCTCCGGCCATTCCGGTGATCGACAGAACCGCCGCCAAGATCGCCCCGAATGACAGTTCCCAAGAAATGGACAGCGCGCAAAAAGCCCGCACTGAGTCCGTTTGAGCAGTATCCATGTCAGCAAATAAACACCAACCAGGCACTGCTTATTAATCCTTTCTGCCACCATCGTCTGCTGATCGACGCGCGAAGTCATGCGCCGACAACTTCGGACGGAGCGGTCGTTTGAGATGCCATCGATCCGCCTCATATGACGGAAAAAGTTCGGCCGGATATTGGCAGCAATGCCGACCTCAAATCTTTTTCTGCTAGTGCATTAAAAAAGCGCCACGCGCACGGGCGGGAATTCAATCAATTAGGCCAGGGTCTTTTCCGCGGGCTTCCGGAAATAGTTTCAAATGAGGAGAGGCATAATTTACCGCCTCATTCTGACACATCTCGCATCGGAAATTGATACCGAAACTGTACATTATGTGTACATAATTTTACATTTTACTTTCTAATTCTTTTCGCTAAATAAATTAAATGTTTGCTTGATTTTGCTAAATTTATCAGACAATATTTGCTCGCCTAACACGCATCGAAATATGCTTGGAGAATCAATGCTCTGGCGGCGGAACGCTGCTCCAATATCGTTTTGCTCATAGAATTGTTATAGATATGTGACGGTAAATTTGTCATTCAATTTAGAATGCCCGGGGGTTGTATGCCTGTCGAAAAAGAAATATTTATTTTACATAATTCTCTCAAAGTGCATATCGAACGGCACATTTTCGATACCGTGCGCAAGAGTGTAATTCTCGTGAATGGAGCCCTGGCAACAGCCGCCTCATTTGGGCAAACAATCAAATACCTTGGCGAACGGTATAACGTTATCTGCTTCGACCTGCCTTATGCCGGCCAGTCCAGACAGCACAATCGCAGCGGCTTCCTGCTCACGAAAGACGACGAGGCGGACATTCTGCTGCAGCTGATCAATCATTTCGCGCCGAGCTACCTCTATTCCGTATCCTGGGGCGGCCTCTCCGCATTGCTCGCCTTGTCGCGGCGCCCTGCCAGTATCGAAGGTGCGGTAATCGGATCGTTTTCCCCGTTTCTCAACGACGCAATGATCGCCTACGTGACCCAGGCGAGGGACATGCTCGATTCCGGGGAGCACCTGCAGGCTGCACAGCTATTGAACGACACGGTGGGCAAGCACCTGCCCCGCATCCTGAAGCTTCTGAACTACCGTTATCTAACCGGTTTGCCGAAGGAAGATCAAAGCCGGGTCGCGTTCCACGCCGAACAGATCCTGGCGCTGAGGCCCGAAACCTACCTCGATAAACTGGTCAATATTCGCTGCCGGCTCAAGTTCATCAACGGCGAACTCGACGAATACACCACCGCGGAGGATATTCGTGGCCTGGCGCGTTACGTCATGCACGCCCAGTTCGCTACGGTGCCGAACACCGGACATTTCCTCGAACTCGAGGGGCGAGTTCAGGCGGCCTCCATACGTGACGAAATTCTCGACTTCTTCGGTCTCGATCACGAGTTCGATCGTTCGCGGCTTGAGGTGCTACCTTCCTTGCCTGTCGCGCAAACGTTTGCAAGCTCCGCCCTGAACGTCGATTTCGGGAGCTGAAAGTGACGATTTATCACACGATTGCGGTTCTTGGTCCGTGGGCTGTCTGGCTTGCCTACTGGATGAAAGCGTCCTCCTGGGCGAAGCAAACCGTCAAGCGCGAGGATCGCCTCTCGCGCACCATTCAGTCGATTCCGCTCATCGTCGGCTGTGCGCTGGTTGCGTTGCCGGACAGGGTCGCCGGCGCATGGAGTCTCACGAACGCGCATTTCGATTTGCAGCAATGGATCGGCATTGCGATCATCGTCGCCGGCCTGAGTTTTTCCGTCTGGGGCCGCCGCCATCTCGGTCCGAACTGGAGCGTGTCGGTCACCTTGAAGGCGGATCACGAACTGGTCCGCAGCGGCCCGTACGCGCTCGTCCGCCATCCCATTTACTCGGGCTGCCTGTTTGCAATCGCGGGCGCTGCAATGGTCACGGAACAATGGCGCGGCGTGCTCGGCTTCACGCTCATCTTCGCTTCGCTCGCCTATAAGGTTCGCGTCGAGGAGCTGTGGCTGGCGGAGTATTTCGGCGACCCGTACCGTACCTATCGCCGCGAAGTGCGGGCGCTCGTGCCTTGGCTCTATTGAGCGGCGCCCGACTCATGGCACACGTGGTCATCACCGCAATCGGTTCGGCTGGCGACGTTCATCCGTTCGTCGGCATTGGCCGAACCCTCGCGCAGCGCGGACATCGGATTGTGCTTTGCACGCATCCGCAGTTCGCGCCGCTGGCAGAACAGCACGGTTTCGCCTTCGTGCCGATCGGCACGTGGGACGAGTATGCCCAGGCGATCGCCAGCCCCGCGCTATGGAATCCACGCACCTCGTTTCGCACCCTGTGGAGCATCGTCGCACCGAGCATCCGGCCGCACTTCGATGCGCTTGCCGCGCTGGCGACCTCCGACACGGTACTGGTCGGCTCGTTGTGGGCGTTCGCCGCCCGCCTGATGCAGGAAGTCCATGGCACGCCGTATATATCTGTCCAGGTGTCACCTTCGACCCTCCTGTCCGCAAGCGCTCCACCCACGCACAAGCGTCTGACCGTGCCCATGTGGCTGCCGCTTTCCGTCAAGGCAAAGTGCATGGAAATGATCGAGACAGGCGTGCTCGACAAGGCATGCGGCCCCGCACTGAACGACGTGCGGGCGGCGCTGGGTCTCGCACCGGCGAACCGAATTCTCGGCCAATGGCTGCACTCGACAGACGGCGTGCTGTGCCTGTTCCCGGACTGGTTTGCGACAGCGCAACCCGATTGGCCGCGCAATCATTTCATGGCGGGTTTTCCACTCTTCAACGATGTGTCACCCGAGGCGTTCGACGACGAGTTGAATATTTTCCTCCTGGCGGGCGAACGGCCGGTCGTCTTTACACCGGGTTCCACGCTAACTGACGAGCAGGCGTATTTCGGCGCCGTCGACGAAGCGCTGCGCCGTACCGGCGTACGCGCTATCGTCCTGGCCCGCAACGCCGGGCAGCGGTGGCGCGCAGGCCGAGGTGTGCTGGTGCGCGATTTCGTCCCGATACGGGCACTCCTGCCACACTGCGCGGCAATGGTTCATCACGGCGGAATCGGCACGGCCGCACTTGCATTCGAGGCCGGCATTCCCCAAGTGGTCACGCCGTTCGCGCACGATCAGTTCGACAATGCGCAGCGGGTCGCGAAGAGCGGTTGCGGCATTCGCATCGACAGTCCTGCAAGTGGTAAAGCGCTCGCCTCGGCACTCTCGCACGTCACCACAGACCGGTGGGTCGCGGCCAGTTGCAGGCTCGCCAAACAGCGGATCGGCACGGCCCCGGACGCCTGCGAAGCAGCCGCGCAATACATCGAGCGCTGGGCCGATCGCCGTGCCGCCGTCGGCACGCATTCGGCCGCTTGAACGACCCTGGAAAGATACCAACCACATGAGTACTGCAAGTAGCATGGCCACACAGAATGTCGGAGGTCGCGAGGCGCCGCCCTTGAGCGGTGCAAGGCTCGCGTTGCTGACTTTCGCGCTGTCGCTCGCCACGTTCATCGAAGTGCTCGATTCGACCGTCACGAACGTCGCCGTGCCATCCATCGCGGGCAGTCTCGCCGTGTCGAATTCGCAGGCGACGTGGGTCATCAGTTCGTATTCGGTCGCAGCGGCTATCGCCGTGCCGTTGACAGGCTGGCTGTCGCAGCGGATCGGCGAGGCGCGCCTGTTCGTCTGGTCCGTGCTGCTATTTACGCTGACCTCGCTGCTGTGCGGCATGGCCGGCAATCTGGAACTGCTGGTTCTATGCCGTGCTCTCCAGGGACTCACTTCAGGCCCGATGGTGCCACTGTCGCAGGCCATCCTGTTGCGCGCGTTTCCGCCGCATAGGCGCGTGCTGGCGCTTGCACTCTGGGCAATGACCGTTCTGCTCGCACCGATCTTCGGTCCGGTCCTCGGCGGCTGGATCATCGACCAGTTTTCCTGGCCGTGGATTTTCTTCATCAATCTGCCGATCGGTTTATTCGCCTTCACGGCATGCGCCGCAATGTTGCACCGCGAGCCTCCCGATCCGCACCAACCGCCGATGGACACGATGGGCATCCTGCTGCTCGTCGTCGGCGTGGGTACGCTACAAGCTGTGCTCGACCTCGGGCGCGACCACGGCTGGTTCGACTCGTCTTTGATCGTCGGCCTCTCGTTGATCGCGGCGCTCGCTTTGGTCTCGCTGCTGATCTGGGAATCGGCCGAACCCTATCCGGTCATCGACCTCAGCCTGTTTCGCGACCGCACGTTCTCCTTCGGCGTGGCGATCATTTCGCTCGGGATGGTGAGCTTCTCGGTGATCGGTGTCATCTTCCCCCTGTGGCTGCAAACCGTGATGGGATACAGCGCATTTCAGGCGGGATTGACGGTTGCGCCGCTCGGCATCCTCGCACTCGTTTTCTCCATGCTGATCGGCATCTTTCTGGACCGGTTCGATGCCCGCGTCGTCACGTCGTTCGGTTTTCTGGTGTTTTTTGCCGTGCTGGCGTGGGACGCGCACTTCACCCTGACGATGTCGTTCTGGCAGATCGTCACGCCGACCTTCATTCAAGGCATCGGCCTGCCGTGCTTTTTCATCCCGTTGAGTGCAGCAATCCTGTCGCGCATCCCCAACGAAAAGCTCGCGGCGGCGTCGGGGTTGTCGAATTTCCTGCGCACGCTGTCCGCCGCTTTCGGCACCGCGCTCAGCGTCACCTGGTGGGACAACCGCGCCGCGCATCACTACGGCAACCTCGCGCAATCGGTGACGCATGCATCCACTGGCACAAGCCTGTTCATGCGATCGCTGCAAACGCTCGGGCTGGGCCCCAATCAATTGGCCGCCGTACGCAATGTTGTTGAGCAACAAGCCTACATGATGGCGACCAACGACCTGTTTTATATGGCGAGCCTCGTGTGCCTCGCACTCGCTGTGCTGATGTGGGCAACCAGACCGTGGCGCGGCATCTCCGCTGCACGCGCCGGACACTGACACGCATATCCGTATGACGATCATGAGCGAAACGATCTCCTCTCCAGCTAGCGTGACCGCCGCCGGCAGCGCCGCGCCTCTGATCGGCGCATTGGTGGTGCTGTATCGCCCGACGCCCCAACAACTGACGCATCTGTTCGAACTGTGCCAACCTGGCGTGCCGGTAGTTGTCGTCGACAATTCACCGGTGGCCGCCGCCTCTATGGTTAATGGCCTCGCTACACACGGCATCGCATACCTTCGCAATGCCAATCGCGGCGGAATTGCCGGCGCTTACAACCGGGGCCTCACACACCTGTTCGAGCGCGGCGTTGGCGCCGTCGCGCTGTTCGATCAGGATTCGCGGGTGAGTGCCGATTACTTCCGGGTGATGCGCGAGTCCTGCACGGCGCTCGGCGCACGACCCTACGCCATCGGACCGCGCATCTATGACGAGAACATCCGGCGCTTTCTGCCGCAGATGTACAGCAACGGCTTTTCGATCCGCACGCTGATCTTCGATGCGGGCGCATCGTTGCAGCCGTGCTCGTTTCTGCTGTCTTCCGGCTGCGTCATTTCGCGCCTCGCCTACGAGCGGCTGGGTGCGTTCGCGGAGCCACTATTTATCGATCATGTCGACACCGAATATTCATTGCGTGCGTTGCTGCGCGGCGTACCCTTCTATGTCGAGCCACGGCTCATTCTGTCGCATCGCATCGGTGAAAAGCGGCAACATCGGCTCGGTCCAATACGCCTCACCTCGATGAATCACCCGGCATTTCGCCGCTATTACATGGCACGCAACGGCATGCACCTGTGTCTTCAATACGTTCCGTCCCTTCCGGTTGCGCTCATACCCAATCTCATCACACTCATGCAAGTGTGCCAGGTGTTGCTCTTCGAGTCCGGCAAGCTGGCGAAGCTCTCCGGTATCGCCTGCGGGATTGTCGACGGCATGCTCGGCAGGCTCGGGCCGCTCGAAGCCGCGCGCCCGCGGCTCGCAGCCCGTCTGGCGCGCGACTGATCGATGGGGATCGATATCTGCCTTTCCCGCCGTGCCTTGAAGCGCCTATCGGTTCGCGCGTCAGCCGCGTTGGTGACTGTGTCGTGTGTGCTGACGGGTTGCGCGGACCACAGCCCTTATCAGCCGCTTGTCATGCACGCGCCCGGCCCGGAGGCACTCGCCCAGTTCACGAAAGACGCGGACGGCGTATGGCCGGAGGCACAGTGGTTCGCGTCGTTTCATGACCCACAGCTCGATGCGCTTGTCGAGGAGGCCTGTGCCGGCAACCCGGACATCCAGGTGGCGAGCGCACGGATCGCCCAGGCGCAGTCGCAACTCGACCGGTTCACCTCGGGCACGGGACTCACGGGCGGCGCAACGGCGGCAGCCTACAAAGCGCGCATGCCTGCCATCGACGGCGCGGCGAACGTGAACGTCGACGGTACGACGGTGCCGATCCAACTCTTTAGCGACCCCTGGGTATCGCCCGGAAGCGTTATCGTCGGCGCCAACTATGAGCTGGATCTATGGGGCAAAAACCGCGCGCTCACCCAGGCGCTCGTGTCGGCACGTGACGCCGCGCGCGTCGATGCGCAGCAGGGCCGCCTGACCATCACCACCTCCCTCGTTACCCTCTACGGCCGACTGGCCTACGAATACGCGAGGCACGACCTGATCGAGGCCAAACGCCACGAAGCGGGCGAACTCGACACGATCCGGCGCACGCGCGAGGCGAGAGGAATCGACAGCAGCTACAGTGCGCAGCAGGAACAGATCGAACAGGCCACCATCCGCATGCAATTGCAGACGATTGACGATTCAATCACGCAAACGCAGTTGCAGATCGGCGCGCTGACCGGTGCGGGTCCGGAACGCGGCCTCTCATTGCAACGGCCGACGCTGGCTGATACGGACACCTTATCCGTGCCCGCAAGCCTGCCGCTCGAACTGCTCGGCCGACGCCCGGATATCGTCGCCGCCAGGCTGCGTGTTCAGGCCGCAACGGCGAAGATCGCAGCCACCCGCGCGCAGTTCTATCCGAACATCAATCTGTCTGCGGGGGCCGGGCTGGCGTCATTGAGTCTCGGCTCGCTGTTTTCGAGCGCGTCGGCATTCTTTGCCCTGGGCCCCGCCGTCTCCCTGCCGATCTTCGAACTCGGCCAGTTGCGCTCGCAACTGCATGGCGACTATGCGCAAGCAGACGAAACGATTGCGCTCTACAACAAGACACTCGATAGCGCCCTTGCTGACGTCGCCCGGTCGATTGCAACGATGCGAAACCTCACGGCACTCATTGACGAGCAGAAGCGGATCGTCGCCGCGCGCGAGCAGATGCTCGCCGTCGCCACTGAACGGCAACGGCGTGGCCTCATTGCGCAGGCGGACGTGCTGGCGCAACGCGACATGAAACTCGACGAGCAACTGCGGCTCCTCGAACTCAACGCGCAGCGGCGCGACGCTGACGTTGCGTTGATCCGGGCGCTCGGGGGCGGGTTCGTGGCGAACCAGACGGGGGCCGCCGCCGCTTCGCCTGTAGAGCCCGCGAATCAGGATCCGCACGAAAGCCTGCGTGATAATCGCTCTTCTATCACTCCTTCCTCTAGCTGAGTCGCATGAGCACAGAAAACCTGCTTGGCGAACGCGTTCCGCTTGCGCAGCGCGACCCAACGAAGATTTCCCGCCGAAACCGGCTGTTGGCGCTGCTGTTCGGCGTCGCGGCTGTCGCGGCCGTTGCGGTAGCGGTGCACTGGTTCGTCTCCGGGCGTTTCGTCGAGGAAACGGACAATGCGTATGTCGCCGGCAACGTTGTGCCGATCGCAGCGCAGGTGGCGGGCACCGCTCGGGAGGTGCTGGTGGGCAATACCCAGTACGTCAAGGCTGGACAACCGCTGGTGCGGCTGGACGACACCGAGGCGCGCATCGCGCTGGGGCAGGTCGAGGGAGAACTCATCCGCGCAGTGAGGCAGGTACGCAGCGCTCACTTCTCCACTGCGATGTACCGGGCCGCCGTCGAAGCTCGTGCGGCGGAACTCGAGCAGGCCGAACAGGCCTTGAAGGCGCGCTCGGACGCCACGGTCCAGGTGGTTTCAGGGGAAGAGTACGAGCGCGCACGGGAGTCGGTGGCGGTCGCACAGGCCAATCTTGCAGCGGCGCGCAGCCAGCTTGCAAGCGGATTGGCCACGAGCGGCTCGGGAGATATCGACGACGATCCCGCCGTGATGCAGGCGATACAGCAACTGAAGCTTGCCTACCTACGGGTCGCACGCACGACCCTCGTGGCGCCCGTCGAAGGCTCCGTGGCCCAGCGCTCCGTGCAGATCGGACAGCCCATTGCGGCCGGCGCGCAACTGATGACGGTCGTGCCGGTCAGGCAAGTGTGGATCGAGGCGAACTTCAAGGAAGGGCAAGTCCGCAACCTGCGCATCGGGCAGCCGGTTTCCGCGGTCTCCGACCTCTATGGATCGGGGATGGTATTCCACGGCCGGGTCGGTGGACTGTCGCCCGGAACGGGCAGCGCGTTTTCGATGTTGCCGCCGCAAAACGCGGCCGGCAACTGGATCAAGGTCGTTCAGCGCGTACCTGTGGTCGTTTCCCTGGACCCGGCGGAACTGGCGGCGCATCCGCTGCGTGTCGGCCTGTCGATGACCGTGTCGGTCGATACCCATCAACGCGACGGTGCATTAAACACGGCTATCGATCCAGCTGGCGCCGGCGCTTCGCCTGCGCCGGATGAAGAAATGGACCGCGCGGACGCGCTCGCAAAAAGACTTATCGAGGAGAACGACGGGTTCGGTCCCGGTGAGGCCACATCCAAAAGTGACGAGGGCCTATCACGGCCCCGTGGCCGCAAAATGGCATGCCGCAGCAAATCGATTCCTTGTCGACAGTGAACGCTTGCACGAAAGCAAAAACCCGGATTCATTCGACTTCGACGACTGACGTCGACAATCCAAAGCGGCCATTAGCGTAGTATGGAATGCTACCTGTGCGGTTGACCGCAAGGGCCGAATAACCGTCACCCTGTGCGAGTCGACAAACGGCCTTTGTACCTTGATTGTGTTTGCAAGGACTTCCCCCGATCTTGACTCTCAGGGGAAGTCCTCGCAACAGAATCGGAGCGGCAACGCTCCGCGCCCTGCTGCATCACCACCTGTTGCGCAACTCGCGAAGCTTGAGAAACACAGCCTTGGCATCGGGTTCTTCCGGGAGATCCGAGAAGCGTTCCCGCAATCTGGCGATCACGCTCGCGCTTGTGAGCCGGAAGAAGGTATTGAATTGCTCTTCATCCTTAAGCGTGGTGACGATCGAGGTCTTCGGGTCATGACCGGCCACGCGGGGAAGCAGGGCCCGAGCAGCAGCGTTTTCCGGCTCGATCGATAACGTGAACCTCAGATTGTTCTCGATGTAGTCATGCCCGGGATAGATCCTCGTGTCATCCGGCAGTTTGGCGAGCTGGCCCACAAACGTGGCATACAGCTCGCCCGGATCGCCTCCGTTGTGGCAATTGCCGGCGCCCGCATTGAAAAGGGTGTCGCCGGAAAACAGCGCCGGCTGGTCGGTATGTGATCGCAGGCAGATGTGGCACATGGTGTGACCCGGCGTGTCCATACATTCGAGTTCGATCCGCTTCCCGACTTTGATGACGTCTCCGGCCTTGACACCGCGGTCCACCCCCGCGATGCGAGCGCCGGCCTTGAAATGAGCGAGCAGCCTGGCGCCAGTGGCCGCGACCATCGCTTCGTTGCCGCCGGTGTGGTCCCGGTGCTCGTGGGTGTTGAGGATCTGGGTGATCTGCCAACCCTTGGCCTTCGCGGCGGCGAGGCACTTTTCATGGTCCAGTGGGTCAATGGCAAGTGCTTCGCCGGTTTCCGGACATGCAATCAGGTAGTTGAAGTTACGGTAGGCATTGCCAGTCCAGATACGCTCGACGATCATCGCGTGCTCCTGAGGGCTTGCTGCCGACGAACAGGCATTGGCAGGAAGCCGTGTTACCGACCTGACGCCCATGGAACCGCATCGCCGCGGGCGCAACACGTAGGCTCCGATCTTCAGCTATGGTAGCAGCGATCGTTCAAGCCTGTTGGCACAGACAAGCCCCTGACCGGGGGCGCTACGCTAGTGGGGAGTTCGAGCTTACGCGGCTCACCCGGCGTGCGGCGTTCTTGCATATTTGCGACGCAGCATGAGTAGCTCAGTTGCTCACCCCAGTCGGATTCACGTCCCTCGGGGGTGAGGCCAAACAAGTCCCAGAGCGGTTCGGTGATACCGAAGTGGCGATAATCCGGTCCGGGATCGGTCGGTGCGAAGAACAGCTCCGCGCCCCAAAAGTGGCGGATCACTCCGTTCTCTAGCCGAAACACATTTGGCATGCCCACTGCCGCCTCGCACCGGTTTCCGGCAGGGGGCCGGCGCAGCAAACAGGAGTCGCCATCGCCGCCAGCCTGGAACCGGGTCCGGCCAACACCGCATGCCGGCAGGCTCCGGCTCCTGACTTGCAGACGTGCCGCGAGCGAGTTCGTGTGACTGCAGATGCCAGAGTCGCCAGGGCAAGCCGGTTCCAGCGGACTCGCCTGGAACGGCGAGGCGAAATCCACTATCGTGTCAATTGAGGAGGTGCATTGCACACGCCCAGGATCGCCGGGCGAGATGTCTCGCTCGATGCCGCCGGCGACGATCGCAGGACCGCAGGTGTCCTCTGGAGGGAGGGCACGGGCTCTACCGCGCGGCGCTGCTGGCTTGTTAGCGTCGACGGACTGCACGCTCGACGCGCTCACGGTCGGTCGATT
>NZ_JARESU010000550.1:0-666 GCF_046027075.1 Paraburkholderia sp. RL18-085-BIA-A
AGGACTGCATTCCAGACAGCGGGCGCAGCGGTATCTTTGAGGCTTAGCTTCACGAGGTTGAATTGTCCTTTGCGAATGCGATGCATCAACTCAATGCCTGCCAGAGTGATCGCGGCGTTCCTGAAGCGTTTGAAGCCGAGCATGACGTTCGTTCTGGACTTGACGTTGCGATGATCCTGCTCGATGAGATTATTCAAATACTTCGAGGTTCGGACCTTCGTATCCTCGGGCAGCAAGCCGTCGGTCTTCATCTCGCTCACGGCGCGGTGCGAGGCTGCATAGCCGTCGAGAGTGATCGTTTCCGGCGGCTGACCCTGATGTTTGATGGCCTTCCTGAAAAAGGCTTGGGCCGCGGCCACGTCGCGCCTGGCGCTGAGCATGAAATCCACGGTCTGCCCCGTCCGATCCACCGCTCGATAAAGGTAGACCCACTTGCCGCGAATCTTCAGGTACGTCTCATCGACACGCCACGATCGTCCCGTGGGCGTGCCGAAACGGTTCCAGCGCTTGACGAACTCCGGCGTATAGCGCTTCACCCAACGCAGAAACGTCGTGTGAGCCAGCGACAAACCCCGCTCGGCCATCATCTCCACCAGATCGCGCAGGCTGAGCTTGTAGCGCAGGTACCAGCGCACGCAAAGAATGATTACATTGCGCTCAAAGTGA
>NZ_JARESU010000551.1:0-655 GCF_046027075.1 Paraburkholderia sp. RL18-085-BIA-A
GATGCGCTTGAAGCCGTCGGGCGGCACATGCAGCAGGAAGCGGCGGATGAATTCGTCGGCCTCAAGCGTCATGGTCTTCGTTGCGACGGGGTGTTTATAGTCTTTCCAGCGGAAGGTGACGTGGCCGTCGTCGAAGCTGACCAGCCGGTGGTTCGAGATGGCCACACGATGGGTATAGCGGCCCAGATAGTCGAGCACGTGCCGGGCGTCGCCGAAGGGAGGCTTCGCATAGACGACCCACTCGGCCTGTGCGGCCGGTGCGAGAAAGGCGGCGAACGCCCGGATGTCGGCGAGCGGTTCAAGCTGGCCGTAGAAATGCAGTGCACCGGTGTCGAAGGCATGGCGCAGCTGTGCGAGAAACAGACGCCGGAACAGCCGCGAGAGCACGCGCACGGGCAGGAAGAAGCCGGGACGGCAGGCGATCCAGTGTTCGCCGTCCGGGGCGATGCCGCCGCCCGGTACCACGCAGTGCACGTGCGGATGGTGTTGAAGGTTCTGCCCCCAGGTATGCAGGACCGTGATGAAGCCGATTTCGGCGCCCAGGTGTTTCGGATCAGCGGCGATCGTGCGCAGGGTTTCGGCGCTGGTGCGGAACAGGATGTCGTAGAGCACGCGTTTGTTCTGCCAGGCGAGCGCCGCGATGGGCTCGGGCAAG
>NZ_JARESU010000552.1:0-655 GCF_046027075.1 Paraburkholderia sp. RL18-085-BIA-A
GCTGCCCGAGCCCATCGCGGCGCTCGCCTGGCAGAACAAACGCGTGCTCTACGACATCCTGTTCCGCACCAGCGCCGAAACCCTGCGCACGGTCGCCGCCGATCCGAAACACCTGGGCGCCGAAATCGGCTTCATCACGGTCCTGCATACCTGGGGGCAGAACCTGCAACACCATCCGCACGTGCACTGCGTGGTACCGGGCGGCGGCATCGCCCCGGACGGCGAACACTGGATCGCCTGTCGCCCCGGTTTCTTCCTGCCCGTGCGGGTGCTCTCACGGCTGTTCCGGCGTCTGTTTCTCGCACAGCTGCGCCATGCCTTCGACACCGGCGCACTGCATTTCTACGGCCAGCTTGCGCCGCTCGCCGACGTTCAGGCGTTCGCCGCCTTTCTCGCGCCGGCCGCACTAGCCGAGTGGGTCGTCTATGCGAAGCCTCCGTTCGGCGACGCCCGGCACGTACTCGACTATCTGGGCCGCTACACCCACCGCGTGGCCATCTCGAACAACCGGCTGGTCAGCTTCGACGACGGCCACGTCACCTTCCGGTGGAAAGACTATAAACACCCCGCCGCAGCGAAGACCATGACGCTTGAGGCCGACGAATTCATCCGCCGCTTCCTGCTGCACGTGCCGCCCGACGGCTTCAAGCGCATT
>NZ_JARESU010000553.1:0-653 GCF_046027075.1 Paraburkholderia sp. RL18-085-BIA-A
GTTCTACTCGCTCGTTTCATAAGCAATACATAGCAATCGAGTTTGATCGTCCATCCTGCCTTACTGCGACAAAACCCCATCAGGCGGCTTCGCACCGCCGTTGTGCTCCCGCCGTATGCAGGGCTTGCCAGACCGGTTTCTATTGGATCTACACATTCAACACGGTCCGTCCAAAGATCAGTGGCGGTCGGGCCCCATCAATATGGAGCCAGTTGGCATGAAGTCGAGTGACATCTCGATTGGCCGTTGAGTCGGAAACGTCTTCCAGAAGCGACGAGGCCCGGATTTTGCTTAACGGAGCCCCGGTACTTTTATCTATTGATGTCAACTCGTACGCTGGAGAAAATAATAATGTCTATGACGTTGCGCCACGCACTGTCGTTAAGTCTTGGAAGTGGTTTGATCATTCTCGGCGCAAATGCCGCATTTGCGGATGAAGTTGTCAAAATCGGTCACGTCGCGCCGCTGACCGGGGGCACAGCCCACCTAGGCAAGGACAGCGAAAACGGCGCCCGCCTTGCGATTGAAGAGATCAATCAGAAGGGCCTGACGATCGGCGGCCAGAAGATCACGCTGGAGCTCGATGCGCAAGACGATGCGGCCGACCCGCGCCAAGCCACGGAGGCCGCCCAGAAGCTCGTGGACGACAAAGA
>NZ_JARESU010000554.1:0-652 GCF_046027075.1 Paraburkholderia sp. RL18-085-BIA-A
GAACGCAGCGATGCACTGGTGTATTCGCTTGCATTGGTCAAGCGGGATCTCGGCTACGAGATCGCATCGTCGGTGGCCGAACGTCTTGCCTTCGGCAATGACCAGCACATCTCTATCATCCTGAGCACACTCGGTACGCCGACCCTTGCCGAGAAGGCGCAGGAATCCGCGCGCTGGCTCGAGCGCAACTGCGGCAATCCCGTCTCGGTGGTCGACGCTGCCCGTACTGCCGCAATGAGTGAGCGAAATTTCTTGCGGCTTTTCAAGCGTGAACTGGGACTCACGCCTTCACAATATCTCTTGCGCGCACGCCTGAAGCTCACCTGCGAATTGCTGGCGAACAGCGACCTTCCAATCGACAAGATCGCTCGGCGCACGGGTCTGAGCAATGGCGAACGGCTGTCGAAACTGTTCAGGAAGCAGCTCTCCATGTCGCCGACCGAGTACCGCGCCAGTAAACGATGCGCAAGCATCAGCTAGTCTGCGTTTTTCTCTAAGTTTCTGGGGCGACTTGCATGGATACACGCTCGCGTATTTTTGTTGCCGGCCACAGAGGCATGGTGGGCTCGGCGCTCCTTCGGTCGCTACAGGCGGCCGGATACAGCAACCTCGTCACGAGGCGGCATGACGAACTCGATCTGCTCGACCAGAG
>NZ_JARESU010000555.1:0-652 GCF_046027075.1 Paraburkholderia sp. RL18-085-BIA-A
AGCAAACTTATTTACAAGTTCACAATTGTCACGTATCAGATCGACCACCCAACCGTGCGGTTTCCCTTTCACGTTTCTGGAATTGTTCTCCATCGGCGCACGACCGAGAGGCGACAGTGGTAAATCCGGCAACCGCGCTCTACGGCGCGCTGCAGTTGTAAGGCGCCTGCGGTCCGACAGGAGGCGTTATTTTGGGCGGTGCCAACGTCGTTGCCGCAGCGCAATTCGATTGGTAGACCGGCGCCGTCTCGACCATTGAACTATCGTTTACCGTTTGAGCGGAAATATTTACGTAGGTATTGCCGGTATTCCCGGGACGCGCGATTTGGCCTCCCGTTGAATCGTCAAGCCGCCACAATTCCGACCATTTCGCTGTCTGACCGCAAGCCAGGTAGACTGTGTTCTGTACGAATGAGTTGCCCGCCATTCCGTAGTTGGGAAAGCCGGAAGCGACATCGTCCTCGTAGAGAAAGGGCTCAGCCGTTATGCCAGTGGTATCGAAGAAATTGCCGGTGAACACCACGTGGTCGCCGCCGTGAACCTGGAAGGCAAAAGCTCCCGCCCCCGTTACAAAGTTGTTCGCCACGTTGACGTTTGAGCTTTCGTCGTCAAGATATATAGCGCGGGCGCCATTGCCGCTAACAGACTGACC
>NZ_JARESU010000556.1:0-648 GCF_046027075.1 Paraburkholderia sp. RL18-085-BIA-A
TCCCCAAGACGGCGCACGGGTATGCTCTGGACGATGGCGTCCAGTACCTCGGGGCGCACAGCCCGGACCATATCGGTCCCGATGTACCCCGGTGACACCGTATTCACCGTGATGCCCTTTGTCGCCACTTCCTGAGCCAGCGACATCGTGAACCCGTGAATGCCCGCCTTCGCCGTCGAGTAGTTGGTCTGGCCAAACTGGCCCTTCTGCCCGTTGACCGACGAGATGTTGATTATCCGGCCCCACTGCTTGCTGACCATCGCTTCGATGACCTGCTTGGTCACATTGAAGAGGCTCGTCAGGTTCGTGTCGATGACATCGTTCCAGTTTTCCCGGGACATCTTGCGGAACACGCCGTCTCGCGTAATGCCAGCGTTGTTCACCAGCACGTCAATGTCACCGACCTCCTTCTTGACCTTCGCAAAAGCGGCTTCCGTCGACTCCCAGTCCCCGACATTGCCCTCGGAGGCGATAAAGGAGAATCCGAGCGCGGCCTGCCCGGCCATCCAGCGTTCACGTCTGGGCGAGTTGGGCCCGCATCCCGCCACGACAGTCATGCCATCCTTGTGAAGCCGCTGGCATATCGCTGTTCCAATTCCACCCATACCCCCGGTTACGTAAGCGATTCGCTTTGACATGTTCTACCCC
>NZ_JARESU010000557.1:0-645 GCF_046027075.1 Paraburkholderia sp. RL18-085-BIA-A
GAGTGCAGCACCAGCGGACGTCCTGCCAGGCCCTCCGCCAGACTGGCACGCCGCATCAGCAACGCGGCCAGTTCCGCCGATTCCGCCTCATGCACTTCGTGACCGACAATCTTCCGGCTGAACACGTCCAGCATCATGTACCAGTAGTAATACCGGCCCTTGACCGCCGCCGGCAGCCACGTGATGTCCCACGACCAGACCTGATTCGAACCAGTGGCACAATGGCTGGTCACCACCCGGGCTGAAGGCTTGCGCGCACGGCCGCGGTGATGCTGCTGCGAAGCGCTGCGCAGCACGCGGTAAAAGCTCGACTCCGACGCGAGGTACACGCCGCGATCTGCCAGGCTCGGCACGATCTGGCTGGGCGGCAGGCTGGCAAACTCCGCGCTGTTGGCGACCTCAAGGATCTGCTGCCGTTCGGCCTCACTCAAGCGACTGGATGGTGGCGGGCGCCCGGTCGTGGTGCGGCCATCGGCACGCACCGCGTCGCCGTCACCCACCCAGCGCTGGAACGTGCGCAGGCTCACACCCAGCTCATCGCAAGCCTTGTCCAGCCGGCAGCCTGACTGCGCCGCCTCGCGTATCAACGATATGCATAACAGGCGATCCGGGACGTTGATCAATCGTCCTCTTTGTCTCCCCAGA
>NZ_JARESU010000558.1:0-640 GCF_046027075.1 Paraburkholderia sp. RL18-085-BIA-A
TGCCCAAGGAGATATTGATCATGACAACGCCGTGCATCATCTCTGTCGCAATAACCGGGTCCTTGCCCCGCAAGAAAGACAATCCAGCGGTTCCGATTACGGTGAGTGAACAGGTGGAATCCACCCAGGCAGCATTCGAAGCTGGCGCGACGCTCGTACACTTGCACGTCCGCAACGACGACGAAACACCCAGCTCAGATCCCGAACGATTTTCAGTGGTCCTCGACGGTATTCGCAAGTACGCTCCCGGCATGATCACACAGATATCAACCGGTGGCCGGTCTGGCGCTGGCCGCGAAAGAGGTGCGATGTTGTCGTTACGTCCGGATATGGCTTCACTCGCGACGGGATCCGTCAACTTCCCGACTCGGGTCTATGAAAACTCTCCCGATCTGGTCGAGTGGCTTGCGGAGCAAATGAAGACCTACAAGATCAAACCCGAGATCGAGGCTTTTGATCTGTCAATGATCTTCCAGGCAGTCGCCATGCAAAAGGCGGGAAAGATTGCAGGATCGCTGCATCTGCAGTTTGTGATGGGCATCAAGAACGCCATGCCCGTTGACCGTGAGGTATTCGATTTCTACGTTCGCACGCTTCATCGACTTGCGCCCGACGCTACGTGGACAGGCGCGGGAATCGG
>NZ_JARESU010000559.1:0-640 GCF_046027075.1 Paraburkholderia sp. RL18-085-BIA-A
GTGAAGACCACATGGAAATACTCGACCCCGGGCAGCAGCTCAGCCTGCCGGTGTTCGAGCCATTGCGCGCGGGCGAGCGACTGGCACTTCGGGCAGGCGCGATGCCGGCACGAGTTGTAGGTGATGCGCTGGTGACCGCAGGCGTCGCACTGTTCGACATGGCCGCCGAGGGCCGCCGTGCGGCACAGTTCGATCGCACTCATGGCACGCCGCTGCGCACGGCTGAGCCCGCCGGCGTGGCTCTGCCGGTACTGCGGCCCGTAGCGGCGGAAGATGTCCGCCACCTCGAGTGCCGCACGCATGACGGTGCTCAGAAATACTCGGGCGGACTGGGTGGAGGCTGCACCGGCTCGGGATGCGGCAGCAGGTCGAAGGGACTCGCGGTCGCGCACACGGTGCTGGTCGCCACTTTCAGGTAACGCGAGGTTGTGGCGAGGGAGCGATGACCCATCAGCAGCTGGATCCTGCGTACATCGGTGCCGCTTTCCAGCAGATGCGTGGCGAAGGCGTGCCGCAGCAAATGCGGCGTGATGGGCTTGCTGATGCCGCTGCGCTGCCGCGCGAGGTTGCATGCCCGTGCCACGGCAAACCGGGTGATGGGCTGGCCGGGGATGTCGCCCGGAAAGAGCCAGTCCCTGGG
>NZ_JARESU010000056.1:0-58388 GCF_046027075.1 Paraburkholderia sp. RL18-085-BIA-A
CACGGTGAAGTGACCACTGGAGCGTAGACCGGCTCGATCGTCACGTTACGTTCCGGATTCGCAAGTGGATTGCGCTCGCGTTGGGTTTCAATCCACTCACCCCAGGTGCGTGGCATCGATTTGCTTCAGCCGCGACGACTCAATCAAGGAGACCGAAGTTGGAAGCGAAACTTCAGCAGCTAATGGATGAAGCGGAGATTCGCCGCGTTCATGTCCGCTATTGCCGCGGCATCGATCGGATGGACTGGGACCTCGTGCGGTCGTGTTACCACCCGGATGCGATCGACAGGCACGGCGCGTACGAGGGTGGTGTCGAAGGTTTCATCGACTGGGCAGCCGAATTGTTGCCGAACTTCGAATCGACGCAACACTTCACCGGCAATCAGTATGTCGAGGTCCACGGCGATGTAGCGTTTGCGGAACATTATGCGCAGGCGAGCCACCGCACGATAGCCGACGGCGACAAGCCTGCGATGGATTGGGTGGTGAACATTCGCTACGTCGACCGCATGGAACGGCGAAACGGTGAATGGCGCATTGCCGATCGGATGGTCGTACTCGACTCCCAGCGATCGGACCCGGTTCCCGGAGACCTCGCACCGCTCGAAAATTCCAATGTCGGGCGCCGTGACAAGGAAGACCCGTCGTACAAATACCAGATCGTATGACAGATGCGGCCCGTGTCTGTGGCCGGCTCCAGAGGGCCAAGCTTCGAGATCAGGTGCCCGAGGTTACTGCAGTTATCTAACGGTTAGAGGAAGCAATGGAAGGAAAATATCGTGTCGGTATCGTCGGCTTGAGCCCAGGGCGCGGTTGGGCGGCAACAGCGCATATTCCGGCCCTGCGGGCGTTGTCCGACGTTTTTGAGCTCGCCGGCGTGGCGAATACCAGCCTCGCGAGCGCGCAAGCAGCGGCCGCCGCGTTCGGTATCCCGCAGGCATTTGAAAGTGCCGCTGTGCTGGCCGCATCGCCGGACATCGACATCGTCGTCGTCACCGTCAAGGTTCAGCACCACAAGGAAGTCGTCACGGCGGCCCTGGAGGCGGGCAAGGCCGTGTACAGCGAATGGCCGCTCGGCAATGGACTCGAAGAAACCATCGCGCTTGCCGGACTCGCGCGCGAGAAAAAGGCATTGGCCGTCGTTGGCGCACAGGCGATCGCCTCGCCTGAAGTGCAGTTCATGCGCAAGCTCGTCGCCAACGGCAAGATCGGCGAGGTCCTGTCTTCGACGTATGTCGGATCGGGTTTCAGCTGGGGCGATGACATCCTGCAGGGTGACGCTTACGCCATGGACAACCGGAACGGCGCCACACTGCTTTCCGTGATCGGTGGGCACGCGATTGCGGCGATTGATACCGTCCTCGGCGATATCGAACAGATCGGCGCGGTGCTGTCGCAACGCAGGCAAACCGTGCGCGTCATCGAGACGGGCGAAACCGTCGAGATGAAAACGCCCGACCACCTGATGGCGAACGCGATTCTGCGCTCCGGAGCGCCGCTGTCGTTGCAACTCCGCGGTGGCCTGCCGCGCGGGACGAAGCTGCTGTGGGAGATCAACGGTAGCGAGGGCGATCTGCGCGTCACCGCGAGGAATGAATACGTCCCGGCGGTCAACATCTCGCCCCTGCGCGTCGAGTACGGACGCAAAGGCCAGAACGGCTACGAGGAACTCGACGTCCCGGATCCGTTTCCGATCGATGCCGGCGATGCCGTTGCAGCGCGCAATGTCGCCGGCATTTACCGGTTGATCGCCGATGACCTGCGCCACGGCACCCGCACGGCGCCCAGCTTCGATCACGCACGCGCACTTCACGAAGTGCTCTATGCAATCGAGCAGTCGAGCGAAACGGGCAATCGGATCAAAGTGAGCAAGTAGCAAGCGTGTACGGCTCTCGTATGCGCCGTACTCGCACATGAAGCGCGTAAGCGTGGGCGCGCAACGCCCCCTCTTCTGTCCATGGTCGGACGGGCCCGGGAGCGGAGCGCGCTGCAAGCAGGTTGCAGGCGAAGAGCCTGACTGGCCTCGCGGTGGACGTTGCGTCCTTTTGGTCAGCGAGGCCCGTCAGCGGGATGTAGTCACGCGATAAGCGAGCGTGATAAGGAGAAGATCATGGCTAGCGCAGCAAAGTCATTACGCTCGATGGTGGAAGACTGGCTTGCTCCCACCTCGATGGACATGGTGCATGTGGTCGAATTCAAGAACCAGCGTGCGACGCGGCAATGCTACGTATGCGTCGAAGCACGCAGGGCCGCCGGAACCGCAGCGATGTTCTTCTTTCACCACAAGGACGGACTCTGGTCTATTTTTCCGCCGGGCCGGGAGCGCCCTGCGATGCGCGCGGCGTGAGTGCGCCGCCGTTCTCCGCACACCGATCACCAATGCTTCCACGACGAAGTCGTTGTGCCGAAGACCGGGGCCGGCGGCTAGTCGATCACAGAGTCGCTCTGAGACATCATGATCAGGTTGTCTTCGATCTGGTGCATGACTTTCCAGAAAACCAGGAGATCTTTCGCCGGGATGCCGTCGAGCGAAGCCGAAATCATCTCGGTGAGTTCAGGCAGCATTTCGTCGACAAGGCGTCGTCCTTCATCCAGCAGGCTGACGTAGCATTTCCTTCTGTCCTTGGGGTCGCGCGTCCGTCGCACGAGATTGCGCTTTTCCATGCTATCGAGCGCCGGTACGGCCGTCGTCGATGCGACCCCTACCCGCTTGCTGAGTTCGAGCTGGTTCACCTCGCCGCGTTCTGCCAGAACCCGAAGATAGAACCAGTGCGCAACCGAAATGCCCTCCTTGTCCAGTAGCTTCTGGCCTTGCGCGTCGTAGAGCCGGTATACCGTGCGAGCCATCCATGGCACGGTTCGGCCGCGGTCGTCAAAAACGTCCGAGCGCTGACCATCCACCGCTTCCGGCCCCTCGCGTGCGTCGTGCACTACATTCGAACTCGACTTTGACATTGGCCATTCCTCATCGGGGTCACGCGGCCGGCAACGCATAGACCGGCCTGGCGGCGAGCGTCATGCTCTCGATACAGGGAGCTCATTGGAACCCTTGATTGTGGTCACCCCAAAGCACCTTATTTTATATCAATCTATCTTATATGGAATTATCTGTTTTACGATAACCCGCCTCATGACGATCATACAACATGCGCAAAATGGATGTGCAAACGCTCCGCCGCAACGCCGACCCGCCAACGTTGATCGAATGACGTCGCACTCTGATTCCCGGAAGCGGCAATGCCTACGCATCGATCGTCAATCACGCGAGTGCAGGGTCGTCGCTGAAGTGGGTCAGTCCGGGCGTGCCGTAGTCGCGTACCCCTGCATATCCGAATAGTTCCGTGTGGGGCGGTCCGTCCACGATGACAGGACGGCCGCATCAAACGCAAAGCAGCGTCAAGTGGCGAGGAATCCCCCGTCGACGGCCAGTTCGGCTCCCGTCACGAAGGATGCCTTGTCCGAAAGTAGCCAGACGGCGGCGGCAGCAATCTCCTGCGGAACGCCGATTCTTCCCAGTGGGTGACTCGCTCGGATCTTCTCGATCAAATCGGCGAATTGCGGATCGGATCCCAGCGCCTGAACCATTGGTGTGTCCACCGCACCGGGGAGGACGGCGTTGACCCGGATATGCTTGTCGCCGTAGTCGACCGCTGCGCCTTTTGTCACCCCCAGCACACCGCCCTTGGAGCCACAGTAGTCTGCCGCACTTCGCATCGCCACGCGGCCCAGCGTGGACGAAGTATTGACGATAGAGCCGCCACCCGTTTGCAACATGGCGCGTATCTCATGCTTCATGCAAAAGAACACGCCATCGTAATTGACTGACTGAATCCGGCGCCATTGCGCGGCAGTCAGTTCGTGCAGCAGGACGTTCGTCTGGGAAAGACCGGCATTGTTGAACGCGCCATCGAGCCGGCCATACCGACTCAATGCCGCGGCCACGAGTGCTTCGACCTGTTCTTCATTGGCTACGTTCGTTGCCACGAAGATTGCGTCACCGCCTGCCCGCCGAATCGTCGAGACCGTCTCCTCTCCCTCCGCAACACCAATATCGGCGACCACGACGCGCGCCCCCGCCACGGAGCACGCCAGCGCCGCCGCTCGCCCGATACCCGAGCCACCGCCGGTGACGATGATCGTCTTCCCTTCAAGATCGCGATTCATTTCTTTGTTCCCCCAGGATCAACGCGCGAACAGGAGAGAGCTATCGGCGTAGATGCGGCATTCATCGATCAACCGGTCCTGCAACTTCCAGATCGTCGCGGCCGGTATCGTCAGCGTCGATCCATCCTTGCGTGTGTAAGTCACGGATATCTGCGAAACGATGACATTCTCGAACGCCCATACGTTGACGAGGTTATGTTTGATGCCCGCAAGCAGCTTCAGAAAATTCTGTGAAGCCGCAGCAGCGTTTGCGCGACCGATGACTGGATCGCTATTCGCATAGACGAATGTGCAGTTCTCGGTCAGACAGTTCGCGAACTCCTGCTCGTCCATCGAATCGATCGCTTCATAAACCCTTGAAACAAACTCGATTGCTGCTGTGGGTGTTTGAGTAAATGTCATCGTGAGTCGTCTCCTTTTTGATGGATGGGTCCATCACCACTGCCGTTGTCTAGCATCGGCTGCGCGGAGCGCACCGCACGCGCACTTCACGCCGGGCAATCTCTCTTTCTGTGGTCAATCGCCCCTAGCGTGGCGCATCGGGCAACACGCAAAATGCTCCCTTCGGCAAGCCGTGTCGCCGAAGCGCTGTGCCTTATCACAGGCCGTACTCGTACGATGGATCATCGCGGTCGCGCCGCCCATAGTTCCAGTCGCCCAACGGCGCAGACTCGGTGCTCACCGGGATCGTCCGTTCCGAATCGTATACAACGATGCGGTCACAATTTTCCATTCGTCATCACGCTTTTCGAGCCGATCCACGTATCGCACGTTCACAATCCAGTCCGCGGCGGGTTTCCCGTCTGTGGGTTTCGTGCGGTGAAACGCCTGCGCGTAATGCTCCGCGAAAGCGAGATTGCCTTCCACCTTCACGTATTGGTTACCGGTGAAATGCATCGTGCTGTCGAAGAGGGGCAACACTTCCCCAGCCCATTTGATAAAACCTTCGACGCTGCCTTCGAAAGCACCATGTCGGTCAATGGCATCGGGGTGATAGCACGAACGCACGAGATCAAAGTCCATTCGGTCGATGCCCCGGCAGTAGCGCATATGCACTTCACGAATCTCCGCCTTGTCTTGAAGATCCTGACTCTTCGAATCCAATTTGTGTCTCCCAGTTCAAGTAAGAAACTGAAGCACATCGCCCCGACTCAACCTCGGCGACCGCCTCTTCGCTCTGCGTGACTTTCCCTACACCGCTACCGTGGCCATCGCACAACCGATTTACGTCAATTCACTTTATATCGCATGATGCATTGTGGAATTACTAGAGTCAAGAGCTTGTGGGTACCGTCTGATGGCTCCGGTTCACGTGGATCTCAGCACGCCGATGCGCACTACCTCAGCGTTGCTCGATCGCAGTTCAGAGCGGTCGTGAAATGACGGGAACATCTAATCCATATGGTTTCGGACATACCGCGTGAAGCGGATGTTTGTGGAAGCGTAATGGGAGGCCTGCTCGATGGACTGGACCTACCGCCTTCGTTTAAGGCATCTGCAGGTGCTATCGAGCCTCGCGAGCACCGGAAACGTGAGTCAATCGGCGACGGCACTCAGCACGACTCAGCCCGCCCTGTCCAAATGGCTGAAGGAACTGCAGGAGGATGTCGGCCTGCGGCTCTCCGAGCGACACGGGCGCGGCTTGTGGCCGACGTCGTACTGCGACGCGCTGATCGAACACGCACGCCAAATCGACGCATCTCGACATCGCACGTGACGACATCCAGGCGTTACGCGCAGGCGGAAGCGGCCTCGTGAGCATCGGGATATCAGGTCTGTCGGCGGCCGACACGGTACCGCTCGCCGTGTCGCGATTACTTCAGCGCATGCCGGGTCCGCAGGTGCGGCTGGTTGAAAGTACGATGAACCAGTTAATGCCACAGCTTGCGCGCGGCGAACTGGATATTGTCGTCGGCCGCTCGGGCCAACAGTATGATGACCCGCAGTCGCAGATCGAGACGCTCTATACGGAGCCGATCAACTTCGTCGCACGGCCTCATCACCCGCTTACGGAAAAGACCCAGCTAGACTGGGACGATGTACTGGCATGCCGAAAACGAGAATCGCGCCGCGGTGGCCATGGCATTGGACAGTCTCCGTGCTTTCGTTGATCCACGCATGGAAGAATGGCACACCGCTTGTTGATTCAGTCACCGCCTCTACTCAATCGACGACCGTGTCGCCTTGCGACGCCTGATTCAGGTTATTTTCAATTTGATGCATCACCTTCCAGAAAACACGCATATCCCTCTGCGTGATCCCATCGAGCGACGCCGAAATCATATCGATGAGTTCTGGCATCATTTCATCGACCAGCCGTTTGCCGTCTTCCTTCAGACTGACGAAATACTTTCGCCTGTCGTTCGGATCTCGGGTCCGTTGTACCAGACCACGTTTCTCCAGGTTGTCCAACGCAGGCACGGCAGTGGTGGATGCAATCCCCACCCGTTTGCTGAGTTCCAGCTGATTAATTTCACCGCGCGCCGCCAGTACACGAAGGTAGTACCAGTACGCGATCGGCAGCTTCTCCCTGTCAAGGATTTTTTGCGCTTGCGCGTCGTAGAGCCTGTGCACGGTTCGCGCCATCCAGGGTACGGTCCGGCCGCGGTCATCGAACACATCGGACGGTTCTTTCATTCCCGGCCCCGATCGCTCGGAGACGTCCATGGCCGCTTTGGCCGCGGTGGAGTGTGACTTGGGCATCCGCTCATTCCTTGAAATTGAGGTAGTCAGCCGCACGCAACGCCGCTTGGCGAAGAGCTATGACGGCCCGCTGTATTCCAGGGCATTCCCCAGGTTTGTTGACTTTATCCATCCCAAAACACATCATTCGATACAAATCAATCTTAGATGTAATCATCTTTCTGAAAATGATCTGTCGCAGGAGAGATCATACAACAGTGGACTTGCCCCTGCGTGAGCGGACACCCGGTCACGCTTTAGCGCTCAAGAGCTAGTGAGACCGTGCCCATGCTGCCAATCGCGTTGACGGGTGGGCGCGGATTTGAGCTTTCCATTTCTGATTTCCTTTCGATCGGCGAGCAGGCTGCGAAACCTGGAGCAAGCACCAGCATCGCCACCGCGACTATTTTCATCGGGCCTTTCCCTCGGCAACCGCTCAGTCCGTGTTGAAGACTCTCCTGCTCGATGTTTCTTCTGAGAGCCCGGCGATCCACCAATTCGCAACGAATCTGTGCCGACAGGCACCGCTGCGGTGGGTGTATCGCGACTTCTGCAAATCTAGCCTTCACATGCGCGCCTGACTAGACGCTAAAATCGGCAAACACCTATGAAACGGGCTCATCAATGCCGCGCGAAAACTACAACGACCTGATCGCCTTCATCGCCGTCGCGCGCGAGCGCAGCTTTACTCGTGCCGCCGCACAACTGGGCGTATCGCAGTCTGCGTTGAGTCATACCATCCGGGCGCTCGAAACACGGCTCGGACTACGCCTCTTGACCCGCACCACGCGCAGCGTTTCGCCGACCGAGGCCGGCGAGCGTCTGCTCCAGACAGTCGCGCCCCGCTTCGAGGAGATCGAATCCGAACTGGCAGCCGTAACCGAGTTTCGCGACAAACCCGCCGGGACCATTCGCATCACCGCGACCGACTACGCGACCAAGACGGTTCTCTGGCCTCGCTTGTCGAAAGTCCTGCGCAAGTATCCGGAAATCAACGTTGAAATCATCACGGACTATGGTTTGTCCGATATCGTCGCCGATCGCTATGACATCGGCGTTCGCAACGGCGATCAGGTCGCCAAAGACATGATCGCGGTCCGCATTGCGCCCGATATGCGCATGGCAATCGTCGGCTCTCCGGCGTATCTGGAGAAGCGGGAATGGCCAAAGAAGCCTCACGACCTGACCACGCATAAGTGCATCAATCTTCGTTTGCCGACTCTTGGCGGCTTCTGTCCGTGGGAACTCAAAAAGGGCAATCGCGAAGTTCAGGCTCGGGTGGAGGGCCAGCTCGCCTTCAACGGAACCTATCAGATGCTGGAGGCGGCCTTGTCTGGATACGGTCTGGCCTATGTGCCGGCCGACCTGGTTCAAACGCATATCGCAGCGGGCCGTCTTGTCTGGGTACTGGAGGACTGGTGTCCGACCTTCCCCGGCTTGCACGCCTTCTACGCCAGCCGCCGGGAATTTTCGAGCGCAATGACCGTAGTGATCGACGCAATCCGCTATCGCCCGGAAGAGAGGAAGCGGTGACGCCAGCCTCATTCATGATCACAGCTCATAACGGCTTGCCGTTTTAGGGGCTTTATCGCTAGATCCGATCTGCCTATCATCTATCCCTATTCGACAATAGCAATCGCAGGCACGGCCTGCATGGAGAAAATGATGGACTACCGATATTTGGGTCGTAGCGCCCTCAAGGTTTCGCCGCTGTGTTTGGGCGCCATGATGTTCGGCGGCAAAACGGACGAAGCCACCTCCAGGACGATTATCGACAAGGCGTCCGATCAGGGCGTGAACTTTATCGATACCGCCGACGTTTATCACGCTGGACGGTCCGAGGAAATCGTCGGCCGCGCGATTGCGCCACGGCGTGACAGCTGGGTCGTTGCGACGAAGTTCGGCTATCCCGCAACGGCGAATGCGGGTCCGAACGAACAGGGTCAGTCGCGCAAATGGATTTTCCAGTCGGTCGAGGCCAGCCTGAAGCGTCTGGGCACCGACTACATCGACGTCCTCTACTTCCATCGGTCGTTGAACGATGCGCCGCTGGAAGAAAGCGTGCGTGCCATCGGCGATCTGATCCACCAGGGCAAGGTGCGCTATTTTGGCCTGTCCAACTTCCGCGCGTGGCGCATTGCCGAGATCGTGCGTCTGGCCGATCAGCTCGGGATCGATCGGCCCGTCGCAGTCGAGCCGCTGTACAACATGGTCGACCGCACCGCCGAGGTCGAGCTGATGCCGGCGGCCGGGCACTATGGGATCGGCGTGGTTCCATACAGCCCGCTCGCGCGTGGCGTGTTGACAGGCAAATATGCACTCGAGGGCGCGCCGCCAGCCGACTCCCGCGCGGGGCGCGGCGACAAGCGTATCCAGCAGACCGAGTGGCGTCCGGAATCGCTGGCCATCGCGCAGAAAGTCGCGGCTCACGCCGCTGAACGCGGCACCACTTCGATTGCCTTCGCCATTGCCTGGGTGCTGAAGAACCGGCTCGTGAGTTCCGCGATTGCGGGTCCGCGCACAGAAGCGCACTGGGACAGCTACGTCCATGCGCTGAAGCTGCAGCTTGGACCGGACGACGAAAAGTTCGTCGACAGTCTGGTTCCGGCGGGCCATGCGTCCACGCCGGGTTATACGGACCCGAACTATCCGGTCGAAGGCCGGCGCGTCATCGACTGACCTTCCGGTGTGTGAAGGCCGCTCGCGTGCCGCAACGGCACGGCGGTGGCTGTCCGCTTACGCCCCCCGGTGCGCGTGCTCTGCCGGCACATGCTGAGATCTGCGAGAACCCGCGTAGTCTTCAGCTCAAAGAACTCGTCATGAATATACCGTTGAGAACAAGATCGCACTCGTCACCGACGCGGAATCGGGGCTTGGCCTTGCGACCCGGCATCCATGTCGCAGGAGAACTGTACAAGCCCACCGTCGATTGCATGAGTTCCTCACGCGCATAATCGCGTTACTCGTCAAAGACTTCACGACCATGCCATCCACCGTCAGCAACTCGCTCGTCTGGATATTCGACGCCTTCGAGCGAGATACGACCTACGTTCGCAAGCGAATGTTCGGATGCGATGCCGCCTATGTCGAAGGCTTGTTGTGTCTGGTCGCCGCCGATCGCGAAGCGCCGTGGAACGGCTTGCTGGTCTGCACGTCGCAAGAGCGGCACGCCGCACTGATCGACGACATGCCCGCGTTGCGGCCGCATCCCGTGCTCGGAAAATGGCTCTACGTTCCGCAGGACGATCCGGCCTTCGAAACCGTCGCGGAAAGACTGACGGCACTCGTGCTCGCGCGAGACTATCGCGTCGGTGTCGAGCCTAGGCCGCGCCGGCGCGGCAGGAAGTCCCTGTTGCCCTCGACATGATGCGCCGCGATCAGCGAGCGGTCTGCCAGCGGCCACCTGGGCCGGACGCGTTGCCGCCACCCCGCTCTCCAGCCTCCGGGCCGGGCCATGAGCGTCAGTCCGGCCCCCGCATCGGTTATGCCAACAGGCCGTGAGATTATTGAACGGGAGCGCTCCGCGCCACCTCGACAACCCCGCTGCACGGGTCGCCGGCCACCGGCACGCTCACCGGCACCCGATCGCGCAACCAATCAACCCGAACGCGCCGACGAGCCCGACGCCCGCCCCAAACCCGAAGGTTTCGAGCGAGGTCGCGCAGCCTTGCAAGGCGCAAGCGCACGTCAGCGTGGCGGCCAGAAGCAGGCGCCGTGCCTGATTGGGCACCACCGTGCCATGTCGACTGCCGTGGATCATCCTCTCCTCCGTCCGTTCCGGTTGACCGTGTCTGTGCAAAGGCGCAATCGCCGCAGCGAGTGTAGCCAGCGCGAGCGGCCGGAGAACGGACGAATAACGGGCGGAAAGACGCGGCCGCTTACCAAAGCTTGCGCGGATGTTTCCGCTTGCCGAGGTTGCCTGCCGCTGCGCGTGCCGGGACGCCCGGCATTTGATCGCAAATGCCGGTTCTCCCACATACCCCAATGGCGCGCTTTGTCATGCTCATGATTCGGGCGTCGTAGGGGAGTTCGCCATGTCAGTCTATGTCGATGAGGGGTTCCGACCCTGTGTGACGGAACGCGCAACGGTCGCGTTCCGGGTGTGCTGCGACGATCGCGCGCAGATTTTCGAGGTCAGCGCCGAGGCGCTCGTCGCGTTTTGCGGTGCGGCGAGCAAGCGCAAGCGCGACCTGCTCGTCGCCTTCGAAGACGCGCAGCAGGAGATTCTGTCGGTCGCCGCGCAAAAGTGGACGTTCAAGCCGACTGAGCCGGTGCGGCTCGGGCTCGACGAGTTTCGTATGGTCAGACATTAGCTGTGCCAGAATCGCGTCATGACCTGGATCGCCGCCCTGCCCATGTACAACGTCACGCCCGCGCTCGACTTCGAGTGGCGCGAATGGCTCGACGACGTGCTGCGTAGAGTCAAGCCAGCGTGCCGCATCGTCGAACCGGACGAGGAGTTGCACGGCTTCTGGCGGCGCCCCAACCTGCTGCTCTCGCAAACCTGCGGCTACCCGCTGATGCACGGCTTGCACGAGCAGGTGCAACTGGTCGCGACGCCGCGCTTCGACGCGCCGGGCTGCGAAGGCGCGCATTATTCGAGCGTGCTGGTGACGCGCTCGGACGCCCAGTTCGATACGCTCGCGGCCTGCCGTGGCGCGCGCGCCGCCTACAATCAGGAAGACTCGAATAGCGGGATGAACGTGTTCCGTCACGCGGTCGCGCCGCACGCGCGCGCCGGCATGTTCTTCAGCAAGGTGCTGCGCACCGGCTCGCATCTCGGCTCGTTGCGAGCGGTGGTGGACAATCGCGCGGATGTCGCCGCGGTCGATTGCGTGACCTTCGCTTTCATCGGCGATGTAATGCCGGAACTGGCCCGCCGGGTTCGCGCGATCGGCGTGACGGCGGCCTCCCCGGGTCTGCCGCTGATCGCTTCCGGCACGGTGCCGCCGGCCACCGTCCGCGCGCTGCGCGAGGCACTGAACGAATCGCTCGAAATCCGGCCCGAGCGCGCAAAACGCCTGCGTTTGCAGGGCTTTTCCGTGCTGCCGCTCGCGGACTACGCACGCATCGAGCAGCTCGAAAACGAAGCGCGCGCCGCCGGCTACGCGCGCCTCGGCTGAGCCCCCAACCCGCGAAGCTACTGCACGTTCAGCACCAGCAGCTGCGCGCCGTCGGCCACCTGATCGCCGACCGCGTACAGCACTTCCGACACCGTCCCGGCCGCCGGCGCGCCGATCGTGTGCTCCATCTTCATCGCTTCCATCACGAGCAGCGGCGTGCCCTTCTCGACCACGGCGCCGGGTTCGACCAGCACCGCGATCACCTTGCCCGGCATCGGCGCGGTCAAACGGCCTTCGCCGCCTTCCGCGTCGGCCGCATGCGCGAGCAGGTTCTGCCACTCGAACGCCAGCGCCGTGCCGAGGCAGAACACATGAAACGTGTCGCCGTCGACGAATACGCGGCCCGTGACGCGCGCATCGCCGAGCGTCGCGCGGAACTCGTGCGCGCCCGTGCCCTTCGACCACGAGAATTCTTCACGTACACCGTCGTGTTCGAGCGTTTGCTTGGCGCCGTCGCGCGCGAACGAGACGGTGAATGCGTGCTCACTATTGCCGCTTTTGTCACTCTTGTGGTCGCTGCTGTCGTCGATCGCGCGCCAGCCGAGCGTCTGCGTGTAGCCGCCGTTCAGACGCCAGTGCGACAGCGCATCCCACGGCGACGCGCCGTGCGCAGTACCGCCCTCGCGCGTGAGCAAGGCGGCGCAGGCGAGCGCGAGCGCTTCCTTGAAGGGCTTCTTCTGCGGCGCGAACAGCGCGTCGTGATGACGCTCGATCAAACCGGTGTCGAGGTCGCCGCTGGCAAACGGCTCGCTGGCGACGATGCGTTGCAGGAACTCGACGTTGGTATGCGGCCCGACCACTTCGCACGCGTGCAGCGCGCGGCTCAGGCGCGCGAGCGCCTCTTCGCGCGTGGCGCCGTGGACGATCAGCTTGGCGATCATCGGGTCGTAGAACGGCGTGATGGTGTCGCCTTCGCGCACGCCGCTATCGATCCGCACCGGCGCCTTGCGGCCCGGCTCTCCCAAGCCAGCCGCATCGATAGCAAACTCCACGCCTTCCGGCATGCGCAGATGCTTGAGCGTACCCGTCGACGGCAGGAAACCGCGCGCCGGATGCTCGGCGTAGATGCGCGCTTCGATCGCATGGCCGTCCAGCTTCAACTGCGGCTGCGTGAGCGGCAGCGGTTCGTCGGCGGCGACGCGCAATTGCCACTCCACGAGGTCCTGGCCGGTCACCATTTCCGTGACCGGATGCTCTACCTGCAAGCGCGTGTTCATTTCCATGAAGTAGAAGTCGCCGCTACTGGTCATGATGAACTCGACCGTGCCCGCGCCGACATATTCCACCGCGCGCGCGGCGGCCACCGCCGCTTCGCCCATTTCGCGCTTTATCTCGGCGCTCAGTCCGGGCGCCGGCGCTTCTTCGAGCACCTTCTGGTGACGCCGCTGCACCGAGCAATCGCGATCGAACAGATAGACCGCACCGCCGTGACGGTCCGCGAACACCTGCACTTCCACGTGGCGCGGCCGCGTCAGATACTTCTCGATCAGCACGCGGTCGTTGCCGAAGCTGCTCGCCGCCTCGCGTTTGCACGAAGCCAGGGCCGCCGCGAAATCCTCGCTGCGTTCGACCACGCGCATGCCCTTGCCGCCGCCACCGGCGCTGGCCTTGAGCAGCACCGGGTAGCCGATCGCATCGGCCTCGCGATGCAGCAACTGCGGGTCCTGGTCGTCGCCGTGATAGCCGGGCACGAGCGGCACGGCGGCCGCGTGCATCAGCGCTTTCGCGGCGGCCTTCGAGCCCATCGCGGCGATTGCCGCGACCGGCGGTCCGATGAAGACGATGCCGGCCGCTTCGCAGGCATGCGCGAAGTCTTCGTTCTCCGACAGGAAGCCGTAGCCCGGATGCACCGCCTGCGCGCCGGTGGCGCGCGCGGCTTCGATGATGCGCTCGACCCGCAGATAACTTTCCGCCGCCGTCGAGCCGCCGATGTGCACCGCCTCGTCGCACGCGGCCACATGTTTCGCGTTGGCGTCCGCGTCGGAATACACGGCCACGCTCGCGATGCCGAGCCGCTTGCAGGTCGCGGCAACGCGACATGCAATCTCGCCGCGATTGGCAATCAGGATCTTGTTGAACATGAATGTCTCGATGAAATGTGCGGTTCGGGGCGGTTGTTCTGGTTAAGGCGCTGCACGCACCCCGCAAAATGGACGTGGCGCGCGCGTCAGTTGCGCCAGGCCGGCGTGCGTTTTTCGAGGAACGACGCGACGCCTTCGCGCCCTTCCGCGCCGGCCCGCGTGCGGGCGATGCGCGCCGCCGTGTCTTCGATCAGTGCGTCGGTCAACTCGCGGCCCGCGATGTCCTGCACGAGCTGCTTGCACGCGCGCACCGCTTGCGGTCCGTTCGCGCAGAGCGTTTGAGCAAGTTGTTCGACCGTGGCGTCGAGTTGCTCCGCGTCCACCGCTTCACTGACGAAGCCGATGCGCAACGCCGTCGCGCAATCGAACACCTCGGCGGTGGTGAAATAGCGGCGCGACGCCTGCTCGCCCAACGCGCGGATCACGTACGGCGCGATGGTCGCCGGAATCAGACCGAGCCGCGCCTCGGACAGGCAGAAGCGCGCGCTCTGCACGGCCACCACGATGTCGCACGCCGCGATCAGGCCCATGCCGCCCGCGTACGCGTCACCGTTCACGCGCGCGATCACCGGCTTGTTGCAGCGATACACCGACGCCAGCATGTTCGCCAGCAACATAGAGTCGGCGCGGTTCTCGTCGTTCGAGTAACCGGCCATTTTCTTCATCCAGTTGAGATCCGCGCCCGCGCAGAACGCCTTGCCGTTCGCGGCGAGCACCACCGCGCGCACGTCGTCGCGCGCATTCAGCGCCGTGAACGCCGAGGTCACTTCAGCGATCATCGTTTCGTTGAACGCGTTGCGCACATCCGGCCGATTCAGCGTGACTGTGGCAACTGGTCCGGCGATTTCCAGATTCAGTGTTTCATATTGCATCGTCGCAGCTCCCGCGCTTCGTCGCGCATCGTCACATTCTGAACACGCCGAAACGCGTGTCTTCGATCGGCGTGTTCATGCTCGCCGAGAGGCCGAGGCCGAGCACGTCGCGCGTTTGCGCCGGGTCGATCACGCCGTCGTCCCACAGACGCGCGCTCGCGTAGTACGGGTGGCCCTGATGTTCGTACTGGTCGCGGATCGGCTGCTTGAACGCCTCTTCCTCTTCGGCGCTCCACGAGCCGCCCTTGCCTTCGATGCCATCGCGCTTGACCGTGGCCAGCACCGACGCCGCCTGCTCGCCGCCCATCACCGAAATGCGCGCGTTAGGCCACATCCACAGGAAACGCGGAGAATACGCGCGGCCGCACATGCCGTAGTTGCCCGCGCCGAACGAGCCGCCGATGATCACCGTGAACTTGGGCACCTTCGCGGTCGCCACCGCCGTCACCATCTTCGCGCCGTTGCGCGCGATGCCTTCATTTTCGTATTTGCGGCCCACCATGAAGCCGGTGATGTTCTGCAGGAACACGAGCGGAATCTTACGTTGGCAGCACAGCTCGATGAAGTGCGCGCCCTTGAGCGCCGACTCCGAAAACAGAATGCCGTTGTTCGCGATGATGCCGACCGGATGCCCCCAGATATGCGCGAAGCCGGTGACGAGCGTGGTGCCGTAACGCGCCTTGAATTCGTCGAAAGCGGAATCGTCGACAATGCGCGCGATCACCTCGCGGATATCGAACGGCTTGCGCGTGTCGACGGGAATCACGCCATACATGCTGTGCACGTCGTAGCGCGGTGGCTTCGGTTCCTGCAACGCGAGCGGCGCAGGTTTCGTGCGATTCAGATTGCCGACGATGCTGCGCGCGATCGCCAGTGCGTGCGCGTCGTTCTGCGCGAGATGATCGACCACGCCCGACAGACGCGTATGCACGTCGCCGCCGCCGAGGTCCTCCGCGCTCACCACTTCGCCGGTCGCAGCCTTCACGAGTGGAGGACCGCCGAGAAAAATGGTCCCCTGATTCTTCACGATGATCGACTCGTCGCTCATCGCGGGCACATACGCGCCGCCCGCCGTGCACGAGCCCATCACGACGGCGATCTGCGGAATGCCTGCCGCCGACAGATTCGCCTGGTTGTAGAAGATGCGGCCGAAGTGATCGCGGTCCGGGAACACGTCGTCCTGATTCGGCAGATTCGCGCCGCCCGAGTCGACCAGATACACGCAGGGCAAATGATTTTCCGCGGCGATCTCCTGGGCCCGGACGTGCTTTTTCACGGTGACCGGATAGTAAGTGCCGCCCTTGACCGTCGCGTCGTTGCACACGATCACACACTCCTGCCCCGCGATCCGGCCGATGCCCGTGATCACGCCCGCGCCAGGCGCGTCGTTGTGATACATGTTGTACGCGGCGAGTTGCGAGAACTCGAGAAACGGCGTACCCGGATCGAGCAGTTTCTCGATGCGCTCGCGCGGCAGCAGCTTGCCGCGCCCGGTATGTTTGTCGCGCGCCGCCTGGCCGCCGCCCAGCGCGAGCTTTTCGACCTTTGCGCGCAGATCGGCGACCAGCGCTTCGAGCGCTGTCGCGTTGGCGCGAAAGTCGTCCGAGCGTGGGTTCAGCTTTGATTCGATGATCGGCATGGGCTAGCTTCTCCTGTGTCGATCGGAGTTGGCGCTTTAGCGCTTACTCCGATCCCATGCAACTGCGGTCGATCGGAGTTGGCGCTTTAGCGCTTACTCCGATCCCATGCAAGGTGGTTGATGTTCGCCGCCTCTTATCGAGGCCGGCGCCGAACGCGCCGCGATGCGGCGCGCGCAATGCTCGTGTGGTGCGCATGTCATGCTCGCGCGTCGCCCCGCGCGCCGCGCTCGCGACCCGTCAGAGCGTTTCGGCAAACAGTTCGCGGCCGATCAGCATGCGGCGGATTTCGCTCGTGCCCGCGCCGATTTCATAGAGCTTCGCATCGCGCCACAATCGCCCGACCGGATACTCGTTGATATAGCCGTTGCCGCCGAGAATCTGGATCGCTTCGCCGGCCATCCACGTGGCTTTTTCCGCCGTGTAGAGAATCACGCCCGCGCAGTCCTTGCGCACCTGGCGCACGTGATCGTTGCCGAGCGTATCGAGTTGACGGCCCACCGCGTACAGATACGCGCGGCACGCCTGCAGCGTGGTGTAGAGATCGGCCACCTTGCCCTGAATCAGCTGGAACTCGCCGATCGACTGGCCGAACTGCTTGCGGTCGTGGATATATGGCACGACCGCATCCATCACCGCGACCATGATGCCGGTCGGGCCGCCCGCAAGCACCGCGCGCTCGTAGTCGAGGCCGCTCATCAGCACCTTCACGCCGCCGTTTAACTGGCCGAGAATATTTTCTTCCGGCACTTCGACGTTCTCGAACACCAGTTCGCCGGTATGCGAGCCGCGCATGCCGAGCTTGTCGAGCTTTTGCGCAACCGAAAAACCCTTCATGCCCTTCTCGACGATGAACGCGGTAATGCCGCGCGAATTCGCTTCGGGATCGGTCTTCGCATAGACCACCAGCGTGTCGCAATCCGGGCCATTGGTGATCCACATCTTGGTGCCGTTGAGCACGTAGCGGTCGCCCTTTTTCTCCGCGCGCAGCTTCATGCTGACGACGTCCGAGCCCGCGTTCGGCTCGCTCATCGCGAGTGCGCCGACATGTTCGCCTGACACGAGCTTGGGCAGGTATTTGCGCTTTTGCGCGTCGGTGCCGTTGCGATGAATCTGGTTCACGCACAGGTTCGAATGCGCGCCGTAAGACAGGCCGACCGACGCGGACGCGCGCGAGATCTCTTCCATCGCGATCATATGCGCGGTGTAGCCCATGTTCGCGCCGCCGTATTCCTCCGAGACCGTCATGCCGAGCACGCCGAGATCACCGAACTTGCGCCACAGGTCCATCGGGAATTGATCCGTGCGGTCGATTTCCGCGGCACGCGGGGCGATTTCCTTGGCGGCGAATCCCGCGATGCTGTCACGCAGCATTTCGATTTCTTCGCCGAGCGGGAACTGCAAACCGGGCAGGTTGCGCATTGCTGTGTCTCCAGAGTTCGTTGGCGGCCGGTCGGCCTCGTGGGCGCCGGCGGGTCCGCGCGGGCCGGTGGACGGCGGCGGCTTGCATCACCGCTGCCGTCCCGCACGAGGCGCGACAAGTTTCAATGCGCATTTCACGCCAGATTGACGTAAGCGTCAATAGGTATTTTTGAGTGTTACTCAGAAAATGTTCAAACGTGCTTCTGACGCTGCTTTGCGGTTAAAATCGTGCTCATTAGCCTCGTTTGGCTCATTGGGCGCGCTCGCCGGGCTCCAGCAGCGCCTCAAATCTGAACTCCACTCATATGACGGTTGCCGTGAAGGCCGAGTTACCTGTGTCGCGCCGCCAGCCGGCCGGGCGCAAATCGCAGCAACGCGTGAAGGAGATTCTTCAGGCGGGGCGCGACGTTTTCTCCGAGAAAGGCTACGAGCGCGCGACGACCGCCGAGATCGCGCAGCGCCTCTCGATTTCCGAGGCGACCGTGTTCAGCTATTTCCGCGGCAAGCGCGAGCTATGCGCGCGCGTGATCAGTGACTGGTACGACGAGATCATCGGCGCGATCGAGTCGGGCTTGCCGCGCGACGGCAGCGTGCGCCAGCAGTTCGCCTTCATCGTGCGCACGCACTTGCGGCTGATGCTGGTGAACGGCACCGATCTCTGCGCGCTGGTGCTGTCCGAGGGACGCGCGCGTCATCACGAACTGAGCGAGGCGCTGACCGAACTGCAGCGCAGCTATACCGCGCCGTTGATGCGCGTGTTGGCGCAAGGCCAGCAGAGCGGACAGATTCGCACCGACATGCCGCTGCGTTTATTGCGCTCGATGGTGTTCGGGCCGATGGAGCATGTGCTGTGGGACGCCACGCTGACCAGGCGGCGCATCGATATCGACGCGACCGCCGATCAGTTGATCGACGTGCTGTGGACTGCGCTCACGCCGCCCGACCTGGCGGTAAACGCGTTGCAGCGGTTCAGGGCGGAAGTGGCGGAGGCCGACCGGCGCTTCGAAGAGGCCACGCGGCGCCCGCCGGATGCGACGCGCGACGCGTAGCGGGTCGTGTTGCACGGTTTTTCGCCAGCGCGAATCCGCTTCTCTCTCGCGGCCAAAAAGAAGCTAATCTACTGCTTCCCCCGGCTGGAGCCAGAAGGAGAACTTACGTGGCTGAAGAAAAAAGCGCAAAAAGTGCGGCCAGCGCGAAGAGTGCGAAGCCTGCCAAAAGTGCCAGCTCCGCGAACATCCGCGTCGGTATCGGCGGCTGGACTTACGTGCCATGGCGCGGCACCTTCTACCCTTCGGACCTCACGCAAAGCCGCGAACTCGAATACGCGAGCCGCCAACTCACGTCGATAGAAATCAACGGCACGTTTTACGGTTTGCAAAAGCCGGCGAGCTATGAGAAGTGGTATCAGGAAACCCCGGACGATTTCGTCTTTTCACTGAAGGCGCCGCGCTACGCGACCAACAGAAAAGTGCTGGCCGATGCGGGTGAAACGATCGAACGCTTCTTCGCGAGCGGCGTGCTGCTACTCAAACAGAAGCTCGGTCCGGTCAACTGGCAATTCGCGCCGACCAAGAAATTCGACCACGAAGACTTCGAGGCTTTTCTGAAACTGCTGCCCGCCAGCATCGAAGGCCAGAAGCTCAGGCATGCAGTCGAAGTCCGCAATGACACGTTCAAAACGCCGGACTTCATCGCGCTCGCGCGCAAGTACAAAGTCGCGGTGGTGCTGGCGGCCGACAGCGACTACCCGCAAATCGCCGACCTCACCGCGCCGTTCGTGTATGCCCGCATCATGGGCACGACCGATAAACAGGCCAAAGGCTATTCGGCCAAAGCCCTCGACGCATGGGCCGAACGCGCGCGCCAGCTGGCCGCGGGCGCGACGCCGGACGACCTCGAAACCGCCGCCGAGCCACCGGCCAAAGCGGCTGCGCGCGATGTCTATCTATACGTGATCAGCGGCTTCAAGGAGCGCAACCCGGCCGCCGCAATGGCGCTGATCAGGAAACTCTGATCTGGCGCAGTCCCAGCCACGGCTAGCGGGTGTCATAATCGCGCCAGCGGATCGGTGCAACTCAACGCGAATCCTGCGCGCTTTCAGTGCAGCGGCCACGCCGACCCAACACCAACCCCACGCAGCGTCCCCGCCAAACCGGCGCGCGCACGCTCGAACATTCAGGCGGCCACGCCGCCTCATCATCAAGCCCCGGGAGAATATTTTGAGCGCCATCGACAATCCTTTGCACGATCAGGAAGTCGGCTCGGCCGACGCCACCCAGGACACCACGCGCATCGACGACGTGCGGATCGGCGCGGTCCGTCCGCTGATTTCCCCCGCGCTGCTGCAAGACGAGTTGCCGGTGCCGCTCGCGGTACAGACGCTCGTCGAGAAAACGCGCGCGGAAATCGCCGACGTTCTGCATGGCCGCGACGACCGCCTCGTGATGATCGTCGGCCCCTGTTCGATTCATGACCACGACCAGGCGATCGAATACGCACGCAAGCTGAAGGACGCGGCCGACGCCTACAAAGACGATCTGCTGATCGTGATGCGGGTGTATTTCGAAAAACCCCGCACCACGGTCGGCTGGAAAGGCTATATCAACGACCCGCGTCTGGACGGCAGCTTCCGCATCAACGAAGGCCTGCGGCTCGCGCGGCGATTGCTGCTCGACATCAACGGCCTGGGGCTGCCTACGGCTACCGAGTTTCTCGATCTGCTCAGTCCGCAATACATCGCCGACCTGATCGCGTGGGGCGCCATTGGCGCGCGCACGACCGAGAGTCAGAGTCATCGGCAACTGGCTTCGGGGTTGAGCTGCCCGATCGGATTCAAGAACGGCACCGACGGTGGCGTGCAGATCGCTGCGGACGCGATCGTCGCGGCGCGCGCGAGCCACGCGTTCATGGGCATGACGAAAATGGGCATGGCCGCGATCTTCGAAACGCGCGGCAACGACGACGCGCACGTCATCCTGCGCGGCGGCAAGAAAGGACCGAATTACGACAGCGCGTCGGTGGACGCCACTTGCGCGGCGCTCAAATCAGCAGGTCTGCGCGAGCAGGTGATGATCGATTGCTCGCATGCGAACTCGGGCAAGTCGCATTTGCGTCAACTGGAGGTGGTGCAGGATCTGGCGCAGCAACTATCGCAGCGCGAGCGCCGCATTATCGGCGTGATGCTGGAAAGTCATCTGGAAGAAGGCCGTCAGGACCTGAAGGCCGGGGTGCCGTTGCGTTACGGCGTGTCCATCACGGATGCCTGCGTGAGCTGGGCACAAACCGAGCCGGTACTTGATACCCTCGCCGCCGCAACCCGCAAGCGCCGCGCGGGCTGAGCGCGCGTGACAAGCCGCTACGGCGAACTCCGGGCAAACTCAGGGCAAGTTGAAGCACACGCGCCGCACCACCCGCCGATCGGTCCAGCCTGCCGGGGTTGGGCAGCGCGTGATTCCTCGCGCCCGATGCATTGCTCGCCGCGCGCTTCACGGCGCACGTGGATGCTCCGGCGCGAAGCGCGTTGCATTACGACGCGTTGACTGCTTCCTTGAACGCCTTGCCGGCGGTGAATTTCACCGTCTTGGCAGCTGCGATCTGGATCTCGGCACCCGTCGACGGATTGCGGCCTACGCGTGCTGCGCGCGCGCCGGTCGAGAAAGAACCGAAACCGACCAGTTGCACCGTATCGCCGCCCACCACGGCCTTGGTCACCGCTTCGACGATCGCGTCGATGGTTTGGCCGGTGGCCGCTTTGCTTTCGCCGGTCGCTGCGGCGACTGCATCAATCAGTTCCTGTTTGTTCATAGCACTTCCCGTATGGTAATCATGGAACCGGCGCCACATCTGTCGCGCCGGGACCGACACACTAACGCATAGGCGCGCATTCGCGCAAACCTTCGGTGTAAGGCTTGTATCACCCGCCCAGAGCCAATTTGACGATTTTTCGTTGCAAACTGCCATAAGAATCGCGCGCTTACGCGCTTCCGGCGCTTTCCACGCGCTTGCGTCATATCACAATCCGTTGCAATTTCAGTGCTTTAGCGGTGGGTGGACGATTACCGGCAGGCATTCTTCCCATCTTAGGTTCGATCACGAGGATCTGGCATTGGCGGACGAAATGCCGGTGAAAATCAACAATTCGGCAGGAGTAAAAAAATGAAATTTTGCCGTCTTGCAACAAAAGCGCTGCTTGCCGCCTTGTCCGCGATGCCTCTGACAGCTCTGGCCGACGACAATGCCAGCTGCGCGACACTGGTCGGCGCGACATCCGGCTCGACGTCGCCCCAAGGCTTTCAAATGCGCGACGGCGAACCTGTCGACCTGGTTAGCGGGGCAAAGGTGGTCCACGGCAGGCTGCTAGTGTTCAGCGACGACGCGGTGTTTCGCGCTTACTGGCAACCCGACAATAGCCCGGAAAAATACGTGCTGGCGAATGCGGGCGTGAATACCGTGCGCCTCGTGTCGACCCCGCCGCGAGGCACGCCGGCCAGAAACGGCGAACCCGGTACGGCCGTTCCGCCGCAACGGGTGCTGTCGTGCCCCGCGCCTTGAATCGGTAAAAAGCGCACTAGCCCGTGCTGTACGCAACGCACAAATGACGTGCAGCCCCCGTACTGTCCGGTCGGAGTTACCGCTTGCCCCGCCAGATTTATTTCCTCCGAGGGCCTCTCAAGGTCCGAAATGCGCGGCCGATATATCAGGTTGCGTGCGCGTTGCAAGCGTGAAAGGAATGGGAATGGTTGGGCTAGCGAGGTTGAGGGAAGCACTATCGGTTGCTGAGGGCGACCCTGAACTCGTGCGTTCGCAGGTTCAGGCTTTCAGCCGTCAGATACCGCTCCTCTATTTCATCCTGCTTGTCAACATGACGGCCGTCGCGGTCACGCATCTACGCAGCGCGCCGGCATGGTTGTCCATCTATGTGCCCGCCACGCTCTGCGGGCTGTGCATTGTCCGTTGCGTGCGATGGTGGCGCATCCGTCATCACGTGCTGACCCACGACAAAGCCGTGCCCGAGTTGCGCAAGGTGATCTGGCTTGCCGGCATTTTCGGCGTCGCGTTCAGCGCCTGGTCGCTACTACTGTTCCCCTACGGCACCGCCTTAGAACAGGCGCAGGTCGCGTTCTACATGGCGACGACGCTGGTGGGCTGCGTATTCTGCCTGATGCATCTGCGGGCGGCTGCGTTGCTTCTGCTTTCAATCGTCATCCTGACTTTTTCCGTCTTCCTCGTTTTCACGGGCTATCCGGTGTTCATCGCGATGGCGGTCGACATGACGCTGGTCGGCATCGCTCTGGCCGTCATCATCCAGCTTTACTTCCGCACCTTTGCCGATGTGGTTCACGCGCAGCGCGAGCTGCAGGCGAGCCAGCAGAATACGCAGCGGCTCAGTGACGAGAACTTCCGGCTCGCAAGCCTCGACAGTCTCACCGACCTGCCCAACCGGCGCAGCTTTTTCGCGTCGCTACGCGCAATGTCGGAACAGGCGCTCGCCACGGGTACCGGCTTCAATGTCGGGCTAATCGATCTCGACGGCTTCAAACAGGTCAACGATGTCTACGGACACGCGAGCGGCGATCTCGTGCTGCAGGAAGTCGGCTTGCGCCTGCTCGCGCTCGCCGACCCGGGTCTGTTCTTCGCGCGTCTGGGCGGCGACGAATTCGGCGTGCTCGTCCAGCACAAACTCTCGAACGAAATGCTGGTGGCGGTGGGCCAGCGCATCTGCGAGACGGTCGGCCAGCCGTACCGGGTGGGCGGCAATGTCGCCAAGCTATCGGGCACGATCGGCTGGGCCGCGTTTCCCGAAGCCGGCACGACGGTCGCGCAAGTGTTCGAACACGCTGATGCCGCGCTGTACTTCGGCAAGGAAAGCCGGCGCGGCTCGCCGGTGATCTTCTCGACCGAACATGAAACGCGCATCCGGCGTTCGAGTCTCCTGACCCAGGAGCTACGCCATGCCGACCTCGAAGCGGACCTGTTCCTGGAGCTGCAACCGATCTACGATCTGCTCACGCACCGCCCCATTGGCCTGGAAGCGCTCGGGCGCTGGCAGAACGCGCGGCTCGGCATGGTCAAGCCGGAAGAATTCATTCGGGTTGCGGAGCGTACCGAACTGATTCTGCGCGTCACGGAAGTGCTGCTGCGCAAAGCACTCGACGAAGCCGCGCGCTGGCCGTGCGAGCTGTTTCTTTCGTTCAATCTGTCCGCGATTGATATCTCCACTTCGGCGCGCGCCCGCCGTCTGATCGATATCGTATCGGCGAGCGGCGTGCCGCCGCATCGCGTGGCGTTCGAGATCACGGAGACCGCCGTGACGCGCGATTTCGAACAGGCTCGCAGTTCGCTTACGATGATCAAGCAAGCTGGCTGCCGCGTGTCGCTCGACGACTTCGGTACCGGCTATTCGAGCCTGAGCTACGTGCACCGCCTGCCATTCGATACGATCAAGATCGACCGCAGCTTCGTGACCGACGTGGACTCGAACAGCGCGTCGAAAAAGATCGTCAAGTCGGTGCTCGACCTGTGCGGAAACCTCGGGCTCGAATGCGTGGTGGAAGGGCTCGAAACGTCGCTGCAAGCCGAGATCGTCAAGAGGCTGGGTGCGCGCGCGGTGCAGGGCTATCTGTTCAGCCCGCCGATGCGCGCCGGCGCCGTCGCCGCGTACTTGCAGGCGGCGTCGGCGCAGGCTTTGGCGATGGACGCGCAGTGGTAGACACGCCGCGCGCCGCCCCCACGCCGCCCCGCCGCAGCGCCGCCGCGCAACTGCCGCTTCAGCGCGGCGTGCCCGCGTAGTCCAGCTTCGGATACCAGTCGCTGCCACGGCCGCCCGGCGTCAAGTCGAGCACGGTCCACAGCGGCATCAGGTCCGGCGCGCCGCGCGGGTCCTGGCCCGGGTCGGCCGTCGACGCCCCCATCTCCGCGCCGTAGAAGTGCCGCACCGTGCCCCCGGAACGCGTGAATACATTGAGCGCGGGCACGTCGTCGCCGGCGGGGTCTTCGGCTGCGTAATCGCGGTTGAACGTGTTGCCGCCCGACGAGTAGAGCCGCAAATGCCGCCAGCCGCGCTCCTTCGCGAACGCGACGAGCTTTTCGATCGGCGCGCGGCCGATCACCGCGAACGCCACGCGCTGCAGGATGTCGGGCATTTCGCCGTCGTAGGCGCTCAGCAGCGACGTGCACATCGGACAGGGCCGCGCGCGCTGCGGGCCGAACATCCAGTTGTAGGTGACGAGCGTGTCGTGCGTGCCGAACATCTCCGACAGCGTCACCGGGCCCGCCTCGCCTTCGAAGCGATAGTCCTCGGGCACGATGCCGCCAGGCGGCAACGCGCGGCGCTGCTCGGCGACCCGCTCGATATGGCGGCGCAATTCGATTTCCTCGGCCAGCAGTTCGTTGCGCGCGCGGCGGTACTCGGCGCTCTCGCCGTGAAAGCGTGGCGGCAAGTCGGCCAGTTGCCGGGCCGGCTTCAGCGTGGCGGTGGATGTGGATGCGAATGGAGTTGCTTCAGTCATCGGCCATCTCCTTGTACGGGAAAGGGGTAGAGGACGGGTGGTCGCCCTCCATATAGCCACGACGAGTGGCGTCAGCGCAAATCGACAGCGATGGCAAGAAAATCTCTGGCATTTTCTAATGCCGCCTCGCCCCCACCGCAAAAAACCCGACCGCAACCACAACCGTCCAGCGCGGTATCCTTTTGCGAAACACCAAGCGCGCCAGAGCCGCCGTCACGGCGCGCCGCGCGCCGTTCCTGGGGATGCACCATGCCGCTTCGTCTGCCACCTCTGCCCGCGCTTCGATTCTTCGAAGCAGCCGGCAGGCATCAGAGTTTCAAGCTCGCCGCCGCCGAGCTGAACGTCACGCCGAGCGCGGTCAGTCACGGCATCGTCGGTCTGGAGCAGGCGCTCGGCGTCGAACTGTTCGTGCGCGAACCGCGCGGCATTTCGCTGACTGCGGCCGGGGCGGATTATCTGTCCTACGTCTCCGAAGCGTTTTCGCTGATCGCCATCGGCACGCAGCGGCTGCCGAATCATCGGGCGGATCGCCCGATCGCGTTGAGCTGCGCGCCGACCTTCGCGTCACGCTGGCTGCTGCCGCGCCTCGCCGGTTTTCGCGCGCGCTGGCCGAAGCTGAACGTGAGCGTCGACACGTCGCATCGCCAGGTCGGCTTTCCGGTCGACGGCTTCGATTTCGCGATTCGCCTGAGCCGGGCGCCAGTGGCGGGCACTGCCTGGACGCGCCTGTTCGGCGAACGGCTCGTGCCCGTGTGCAGTCCCGCTTATCTGGAGAGTTTGCGCGACGCGCACGGCAACATCGAACTACGACACGCGACGCTGATTCACGTGAACGCCGCGAGCGAGGACTGGCAAACCTGGCTCGACGCCACCGGCGCCGACGGTATCGAAAACGCTGGGGGCTTGCGCGTCGACACGATCCAGCTCGCGTTCGAAGCGGCCTGCATGGGCCTCGGCGTTGCGCTCGGCAGAAGGCCGCTGGTCGATAGCGATCTGGCGAGCGGCGCGCTCGTCGAAGCCTGTTCCGCAACGGTCGCCTCGACCACCGCGTATTGGCTGGTGAGCGCGGAAAGCGCGGACCGGCGGCCGGAACTGTTCGATTTCAAACGCTGGCTGGTCAGCGAGGCCGAGCCGTTCGACATCCGGTCCGCGGCGACGGAACCCGGCTCGCGCAGCGCATCGAGCTAAACCGCGTGCGGCGGCACACAGGTGAGCCACGCTCACCTGTCGTCGAAATCTTTTCCTTTGCCGTGTTCCGCGCTCGCTGCGACCATGGCGTCGAAGGAGATCAGATCCATGTCGACCGCCAACAGCAAACGCTTCGCCCCCGTCTTCAATCCGACCACGGTCGTGATCGTCGCCGGCGCGCTGATTCTGAGCGCCGCGATGGGCATCCGCCAAACCTTCGGGCTTTTCATCGGACCGTTCTCGTTCGACCGCGGCTTGCCAGTCACGCTGATCGCCTTCGCGATCGCGCTGCACAACCTCGTGTGGGGTTTCGCGCAGCCGTTCGCGGGCGCCGCCGCGGACCGCTACGGCTCGGCGCCGGTGGTCGCGTTCGGCGCGACGACTTTCGCGGCCGGCCTCGGACTTGCGGCGGTGGCGCCGAACAGCGCACTGCTGATTGTCGGCATGGGACTGCTGGTCGGCATCGGCGTGAGTTGCACGACGTTCGGCGTGGTGTTGCCGGCAGTCGGCCGGATTGCATCGCCGGAAAAACGCAGCATGGCGATGGGGCTGGTGAGCGCGGGCGGCTCGGCAGGACAGGTGTTGATGATTCCGCTCGTGCAAGGCATCCGGTTGAGCTCGGGCGTCGCCGCGTCGCTGTTCGCCCTCGCCTTCCTGATGCTGCTGATCGCGCCGCTCGGCATCGTGCTCGACCGGCGCGCGAGCGTCGGCGCACACAAGCACGAGGCGCCCGCCGCGCCGCTTCGCGAAGTGCTCGCTCTGGCGATCCGGCACCGCGGCTACCGGCTGCTGACGCTCGGTTTCTTCACGTGCGGGTTTCAGCTGGCGTTCATCGCAACGCATCTGCCCGAGTACCTGTCGCTCTGCCATATGCCGGTCGGACTTGGTGCCACCGCGCTCGCGCTGATCGGCCTGTTCAACATGGCGGGCAGTTGGGCATGCGGCTGGCTGGGCGGCCGGTTCCGGCAGCATCATGTGCTCGGCTGGCTGTATCTGATTCGCAGCGTGACGATCGGCGCGTTCTTCCTGCTGCCGAAAAGCGCTGCGTCAGTGGTGATTTTCGCGGCCGTGATGGGCTTGACCTGGCTCGGCACCGTGCCGCTCACGAGCGGACTGGTCGCGAAAGTGTTCGGCACACGCCACCTGGGCAGCCTGTTCGGCGTTTGCTTTCTGAGCCATCAGATCGGCTCGTTTCTCGGTGCGTGGCTGGGCGGCCTCGCGTTCGATCTGACCGGCTCGTATGCGCTGCTGTGGGAAGCGACGGTGGTCACTGGATTGATCGCCGCGATGCTGCATTTCCCGATCGACGACACCGCCGTGAACACGCCCGCCCTTCGCGCCGAACCGGCCGGTGCGTGAGCGGGCGGCGACGGCGCACAGCGCGCGAAACCCGCTTGCGCGCGGCTATTGGCGGGGCGCGTCCGGCGCCTTCGGCACACGTCCCATCAAATAGAACTCGTCGTTCGGCCGCATCGAAATGACGTTGGCCATGCGGTTCGACAATCCGAAAAACGCGGTAATCGCCGCGATGTCCCAGATGTCTTCGTCGCTGAAGCCGTGCTCGCGCAGCGATTGAAAATCGGACTCGCCGACCATGCCCGATTCGCGGCAGACCGTCAGCGCGAAGTCGAGCATCGCCTTCTGACGCGCCGTGAGATCCGCCTTGCGATGATTGACGGCGACCTGATCGGCGAGCAGCGGCGCCTTCTCGTAGATGCGCAGAATCGCGCCGTGCGCGACCACGCAATACAGACACTCGTTCACCGCGCTCGTGGCGACCACGATCATCTCGCGCTCGCCTTTGGTGAGGCCGCCTTCCTTCAGCATCAACGCGTCGTGATACGCGAAGAACGCGCGGAATTCGTCCGGGCGATGCGCCAGCGTCAGAAACACGTTCGGAACGAAACCGGCTTTCTCCTGCACCTCGAGAATGCGGGCGCGGATGTCGTCCGGCCATTCGCCCGGCTCCGGCACGGGATAGCGGCTGATTGGCTGAGGACTTGCCATGTGATGTCTCCGTTATATCTGTATGGGCATGACGACGATTGTAGCAACGGGGCCAGCGGGCCGTGGGGCGCACCTGCGGCGAACCGCCCGCGGCCGTTACGCTCGACAAAGGCCGATTCCGGCGCCCGTATCGTCTAGACTTTCAGCTCAGGGAGCTTGAGCCGGATGGCGGCGACCGGCGCGAACCGGATTGCAGCGGCGGCGAGCATCGCAGTCATCGCAGGAGCGACTATGTCAGACGTTTTGCACGACGCGCGGGCACCCGTCGTCAAGGTGCGGCCCGACCGGGAGATGGCGACGACCCAGCGGCTGCCCTACTTTGTCGGCATTTCCGCGGGCACGGCGGGCAGCACGGGTTTGTCGATGTACATGGTGGTGGTGCCGCCCGGCGGCCATGCCGAGCCTCACTTTCACGCCGACTACGAAACTGCGATCTACCTGCTCGAAGGCAGGATCGAGACCCGCTATGGGCCGGGTCTGCGCGAGTCGGTCATTACCGAAGCGGGCGACTTCCTGTTCATTCCCCCGGGCGTGCCGCATCAGCCGTTCAACCTCGACGACACCACAGCCGCGCGAGCGATCGTGGCGCGCAATCATGCGGACGAGCACGAACGTGTCGTACCGTATGATCCGGCGGTGGATGCCTGATCCGACTGGGTTTATCGCCGCCGTTTGTCTGCGCGGTTCGCGCTTCCAGTCCGCCCTCAGCCGGCGCCCCCCAAAGGCGAGCGCCGCGCCAGGTCAGGGCCCCCGCCCGCGCTTGCCCGTCACCCCGCCGTCCGGCAAAAATCCCGTCCGCGCGGCCCGTGTCGGTGCGCCCTTTCGCCACTTGTGCTTAAATCCGCTTTCCGTGGCGATGCGTGCACCGTTTTTGTCGATCTGCTCACGCTGTCGTCCGGGAGCGCAACATGCGGCGTGTTTGTCACACGCCGGTCAAACGCGGGCGATTTCATTTCCGATTTCATTTCCTTCTACTGCATCTCAGGAGCGCGGTCGTGTGGCATTTTCCGGTTGCTATCCCACCCTCGCTGGGCGTGTGGGCCGTTTTCATGAGCGTGCTCGTCACTCAGCTCGGCGTGCCGATTCCGGCAGCGCCGATGTTGATCTTCGGTGGAACCATGGCCGCCATGGGACAGACCTCGTATACCAACGTCGTATTCGCCGCGGTCGGCGCGACGCTGATCGCCGACTCGCTGTGGTTCTTCACCGGCCGCGCATACGGCCGGCGCCTTTTGAACTATCTGGTGCGCTTCTCGCTGTCGCTGGACACCACCGTGCGCGTCGCGCGCAATACCTATGAACGCTACGGCGCGCCGATTCTCACCGTCGCCAAGTTTCTGCCGGGCCTCGGCCTGGTCTCCGCGCCTTTGCTCGGCACGACCGCGATCAGCGTCGGCGTGTTTCTGTGGTGGGATCTGGTCGGCGCCACGTTGTGGGCCAGCATGTGGGTGATCGGCGGCGCCGCCTTGCACGATCAGATCGTGCAACTGGTGCTCCTCGTGCGACAAAACGGCGGCACGATTTTCGATGCGTTCGCGGCAATCTTCGCGGCTGCGCTGCTGTACCGTTGGGTGCGCCGCTTGCAATTTCGCCGCTGGCTCGCGCATACGCGCATCACGCCGGATCAGCTCGACGCGATGATGAAGTCCAACGACCCGCCGCTGATTCTCGATGCGCGTCCGCCCAGCGTGCGCGAGAAGGAGTCGCACCGGATTGCCGGCGCGCGGCCGCTGGATCTCGATTCACCCGATCCGATCCATCCCGGGTTGCTGAAGCGGCCGATCGTCGTCTATTGCGTGTGTCCCAACGAAGCGACCGCCAAGCGCATCGTCAACCAGTTGCATCGCAAGAATATTCACCATATCCGCGCGCTCAAGGGTGGGCTCGACGCATGGGAGAAACGCGGCTATCCCTTGGAGCCTTTGCCGCCCGACTTCAATACCGCAATGGCGCATCTGATCGAGGATAAAGGCGGCGAAGGCGAATACACCGTGCGCGCGACACTGGCGAAGTCGTCGCATTGATCTGTGCGACCACGCTTGGACCGGGCAGCAACAGCGCTGCCGCGCGTGAATGCTCCCGCCGATACAGCCATTGTGATGGATCGGCGCGCGGCCTTCCTTCAGATTGAATACGTATTCTGAATATCCCACGCGCATCACGCATTGCGTCGCCAGATAAATCCAGCAAAGCATTCCTAAATAAACACACCGATGCTCATTCGAAATGAGCGCTAATTCTCCCGACACTATCGGGAAAGTCCCGATCAATCTTTTCCGAAAGGGATTGACTGCCTTATTGGCTCGTATATGCTGACTATCAGGCGGTCGTCGCGCGGGCGTCGCTCGATGTTTTGTAGTGCAGCGAAATCAGCTCGCGCAGTTCAATGCGATCATCCCGGCGGCCTGTTTCGTTAAGCGCCCCGTGCGGATTTCGAATAAGCCGTTCAATGCTTTCTACGTCGCCAGTCGAGTGTAATCGTGAGAGTCCGAGGCCCTTTGGTGAGATGGAATCGCAGTCACGCGAGTGGTCTTCGCGCTGACAGCGCCATCGCCGACGGCAGCAGCGGCAGCCTTGCGTTCCGCCGCTTCCTGTCTGTCCTCCCGATCCTGTCCCGCCGTTCAGTTCGGCGTCACAACTCCACTTCCGCACGCGCGTTCATCGCGGTGCGTACAGACGAAGTCGCTTCGCTGCTGCCGTAGCGCCTTCCACCTTTTTTTCGCCGTTCGATTCGTTCGCCTGGCCAAGCGTTGACATTGGCGTTGGCCTGAACGCGCGCTTCGCAGCCGCGCGTTCGCGCCTGCGCGGTGCTGTGCCGCCTGTGCGCCTCATGTGCTTCGTGCGCCGCAGATGCGTGGCACAGCGCGGCGGATGGAATCGAATAGCCCGTTCCGATAGCACACGCGGCGCGTCCTGCGTTGACGACGACCGCCTGCACGACTCCGGCGGCCCTGCGCTTTTCGCGCGGCTACGCATTCGTGTCGCGCCGTGCTTAACCCTTCTCATATCGCGTCCCGCGAGGCACGCACACGTCTATTCGTTATGCAAAGCAAACCTTTGGTCGGCATCAGCGCCGACAGAACAATGCTCGGAGACCACGCGTCACACGGGGTCGGTGAGAAGTACATCACCGCGATCGTGGATGGCTCGCACGCGCTGGCCATGCTGCTGCCCGCGCTCGGCGCGCGTCAGTCCATCGACGACGTGCTGGTGACGGTCGACGGCCTGCTGTTCACCGGCAGCTATTCGAACGTTGAGCCGCACCGCTACGGCGGCAATCCCAGCGCGCCGGGCACGCTGCACGACGCCGCGCGCGACGCCACGACGCTGCCGCTCATGCGCGCGGCACTCGCCGCCGGTGTGCCGGTGCTGGCCATATGCCGGGGCTTGCAGGAAATGAACGTGGCGTTCGGCGGCACCTTGCATCAAACCGTTCACGCGGCGACCGGGCTGAACGATCATCGCGAGAACACGAAAGACGACCTGGACGTGCAATATGCACCGTCGCATTCGATCACGCTCACCGCAGGCGGCTTGTTGCAGCGGCTCATTGCAGCACCTGCGAGCGGACCGAACGAAGCGTGCGTGAATTCCTTGCACGGCCAGGGCATCGAGCGGCTCGGCGTTGGCCTCACGGTCGAAGCCGTTGCGCCGGACGGGTTGATCGAAGCGGTGAGCGTGAACGACGCGCGCGCGTTCGTGCTGGGTGTGCAGTGGCACCCAGAGTGGAAGCATGCGGACGATGCGCTTTCCACCGCGATCTTTCGCGCGTTCGGCGACGCCTGCCGCGAGCGAATGCGCACGACGGCCGGCTGTGGAGCGGCCTTTGCCGCGACGCATGCCTGAGCCTTGCGCGCACCAAAACTGAGAGAACGAATCATGCACGACATCGACGAGTTTCTGAAAAAGCACCACGTCACCGAAATCGAAGCGATCATTCCGGATATGGCCGGGATCTCGCGCGGCAAGATCATTCCGCGCAGCAAGTTCGGGTCCGGCGAGTCCATGCGCCTGCCGCAGGCGGTGATGATCCAGACCGTCACCGGCGACTATCCGGCGGACGGATCGCTGACCGGCGTGACCGACCCGGACATGGTGTGCGTGCCCGACGCCAGCACCATCCGGATGATTCCATGGGCCGTCGATCCCACCGCGCAGGTGATTCACGATTGCGTCCACTTCGACGGCACGCCGGTGGCGATCTCGCCGCGCCGCGTGTTGCGCCGCGTGCTCGAACTCTACAAGGCGAAGGGCTTGAGGCCGGTCATCGCGCCCGAGCTGGAGTTCTACCTGGTCGACATGAACCGCGACCCCGACCTGCCGCTGCAACCGCCGATCGGCCGCACGGGCCGAGCGGAGACCGGACGTCAGGCGTATTCGATTGAAGCCGTGAACGAATTCGATCCGCTCTTCGAGGACATCTACGAGTACTGCGAGGTGCAGGAGCTGGAAGTCGACACGCTGATTCACGAGGTCGGCGCCGCGCAGATGGAAATCAACTTCATGCACGGCGATCCGTTGAAGCTCGCCGACAGCGTGTTCCTGTTCAAGCGCACGGTGCGTGAAGCGGCGCTGCGCCACAAGATGTACGCGACGTTCATGGCCAAGCCGATGGAAGGCGAACCGGGCTCGGCCATGCACATGCATCAAAGTCTCGTCGACGAGGAAAGCGGCCACAACGTGTTCACCAGCGCCGACGGCAAGCCGACTTCGCTGTTCACGAGCTACATCGCCGGCTTGCAGAAGTACACGCCGGCGCTGATGCCGATCTTCGCGCCGTACATCAACTCGTATCGCCGCCTGTCGCGTTTCATGGCCGCGCCGATCAACGTCGCATGGGGTTACGACAACCGAACGGTGGGCTTTCGCATTCCGCATTCGGCGCCGGCCGCGCGCCGCATCGAAAACCGCATTCCGGGCGTGGACTGCAATCCGTATCTGGCGATCGCCGCGACGCTGGCCGCGGGCTACCTCGGCATGACGCAACAACTCGACGCGACCGAGCCGCTGCTCAGCAACGGCTACGCATTGCCGTATCAGTTGCCGCGCAATCTCGAAGAAGGCATGACGCTGATGGCCTCATGCGAGCCGATTGCAGAAGTTCTCGGCGACAAGTTCGTCAAAGCCTACCTTGCTTTGAAAGAAACCGAATACGAGGCATTTTTCCGCGTGATCAGTTCGTGGGAACGCCGGCATTTGCTGCTGCATGTCTGAGGCGGGATTGAAGAAAAGACCCTGTTTCAGAACGTGATTCGCGAATGCAAACGAAAACCTGGAGGCAGCATGAACTACAGAACGGAAGAAGCCGCATTCGTCCAACCGGTGCGACCAGCGCAACCCGCCGCGAGCGCCCAGATCGCGCGCAGCACCGCCGAATACCGCGCGCTCGACGCCGCGCATCACATCCATCCGTTTTCGGATATGGGCTCGCTCAATCGCAGCGGCAGCCGCGTGATCGTCAAAGCACAAGGCGTGTATCTGTGGGACTCGGAGGGCAACAAGATCATCGACGGCATGGCGGGGCTGTGGTGCGTGAACGTCGGCTATGGCCGCAAGGAACTCGCCGACGCCGCGTACCGGCAAATGCAGGAACTGCCCTACTACAACACCTTCTTCAAGACCACGCACCCGCCGGTCATCGAACTGTCGGCGTTGCTCGCGCAGCTGACACCCGAATCGTTCAACCACTTCTTTTACTGCAACAGCGGTTCGGAAGGCAACGACACGGTGCTGCGCATCGTCCATCAATACTGGGCGTCGCAACGCAAGCACGCGAAAAAGGTCGTCATCTCGCGCGTGAACGGTTATCACGGTTCGACCATCGCGGGCGGCACGCTGGGCGGCATGAGTTATATGCACGAACAGATGCCGTCGAAGGTCGAGAACATCGTGCATATCGACCAGCCGTATTTCTTCGGCGAGGCGCAACGCAATCAGACGCCGGAAGAATTCGCGCTGGCTCGCGCGCGGCAACTGGAAGCGAAGATTCTCGAAATAGGCGCGGACAACGTGGCCGCGTTCATCGGCGAGCCGTTTCAGGGCGCGGGCGGCGTGATCTTCCCGGCCTCGACCTATTGGCCGGAGATTCAACGCATCTGCCGCAAGTACGACATCCTGCTGATCGCCGATGAAGTGATCGGCGGCTTCGGCCGCACCGGCGAATGGTTCGCGCATCAGCATTTCGGTTTTGAGCCGGATCTGCTCACGCTCGCGAAGGGCCTGACGAGCGGCTATGTGCCGATGGGCGCGGTCGCCCTGCATGAGGGCGTCGCTCAGGCGATCATCGGCAATGGCGACTTCAATCACGGGCTCACCTACTCCGGCCACCCGGTGGCGGCGGCCGTCGCGCTCGCCAACCTCAAGCTGCTGCGCGACGAGAAGATCGTCGAGCGCGTGAAGAACGATACTGGGCCGTACTTCCAGAAGAAACTGCGCGACACCTTCGCCGCTCATCCGATCGTCGGCGAGGTTTCGGGTGCGGGTCTGGTGGCCGGTCTGCAACTGGCCGAAGACCCGAACGCGCGCAAGCGTTTCGCCAACGGCGGCGAGGTCGGTACGATCTGCCGCGACTTCTGCTTTAACGGCAATCTGATCATGCGCGCCAGCGGCGACAGGATGCTGTTGTCGCCGCCGCTCGTGATCAGCAGGCGGGAGATCGACGAGATCGTGTCGAAGGCCAAGGCCGCGATCGACGCAACCGCGCAGGAGCTCGGTATTGCGTGACCGCAGTTCGCTGGGCGCCGCTGCGCTGAAATGATGCCGTGATGATGCGCAGCGGTGTTCCCTTACGGCTTGAGTTATCCGGCATATTTCGCCAGCGCGGCTGCGGCTTGCGCGGCACGCTGATAACGCCCGCGGCCGCACACCTCAAAGTCATGCCGGCAGCGCTGCCGAAGCCAAAAAACCACAACCGCGCAATCACCGCACAACTACCGGCCACTTTACTATTGTCGACCGTCCACACCATACTGTCATCTTGTTCGTATCCCGCTTCCGAGGAGCCGCCGATGACCGTTCAACTCACTCGCGAAATCGCGTCCCGATTCGCCAATCTCGCGCTCGCTCATCTCACGCGCGAGTATCCGAACAAGCTGACACACTCGCTCGCCGGGCCGCAGGACGTGCAAGGTCCGCGCGCGCTGCATCCGATCTTCTACGGCAGCTACGACTGGCATTCGTGCGTGCACGGCTACTGGCTGATCCTGCATCTGCTGGAGCGCTTTCCCGACCTGCCTGAAGCAGCGCGCATCGTCGCGGTGGTCGATGAGCATTTCACCGACGCCAATGTGGCCGGCGAACGCGCGTATCTCGACCTGCCGCACAACCGTGGTTTCGAACGGCCGTACGGCTGGGCCTGGCTGCTGGCACTCAGCGCGCAACTGGTATCGCTGAAGCGCTCCGAAGCGGCGCGCTGGTCGAAAGCTTTTGCACCGCTCACCGACAGCTTCGTCGAACGCTTCGAGGAATTTTTGCCGAAAGCGACCTACCCGCTGCGCGTGGGCACGCATTTCAACATGGCCTTTGCGCTCGCGCTCACGCTGGATTTCGCGCGGCAGACTTCGCGCGACTCGCTCGAAGCGCTGCTCGTCAATACCGCCGAGCGCTGGTTTCTCGACGACGTCGCGTGTCAGGCGTGGGAGCCCGCCGGCGACGAGTTCCTGTCGCCTTCGCTGATGGAGGCGGAATTGATGCGGCGCGTGTTGCCGCCGGCCCAGTTCGTCGACTGGTTCGGACGCTTTCTGCCTGATGTCGGCGCGAAGAAGCCGGCGACGTTGTTCGAGCCGGTCACCGTAACCGACCGCAGCGACGGCAAGATCGCGCATCTGGACGGTCTGAATCTGAGCCGCGCGTGGTGTCAGCGTTCGCTGGCGCGTGCGCTGCCTGCCGGCGATATTCGCCGCACGGTGTTGTTCGATGCGGCCGAGCGTCATTTGCAAAGCGCACTGCCCCATGTAGCCGGCGATTACATGGGCGAGCACTGGCTGGGCACGTTCGCGACGCTTGCGCTGGAGGCCTGAATGAAGTGAAGTGAAAGGCTCGTTGGGGCTGAGGCGCCGCAGGCGCGAAACGGTTCTTACCTGCCAACCGTTTCGCACCGCCAGCGCCCCCATTTATTCGCAGCCCAATGAAGAGAGCCGACATCTGCAAATCAGCCGGTGCACGAAACGGCTCCCTGCATTACTGCGGCGTCACCTTCTTCGGCTTCGGCGGCGCCTGCACCTTGCTGTACTGGAACTCCGGCGTCGCCTTCAATGCCGCCTTGGTCGCGCCGGCCAGATAGAAATTACCGCCGCGAATATCGAGCGCGGCGATCGGCACCGCCACATCATGCGACGCCACGCCGAGGAAGCCACCGGCGGACACGATCGCCGCGGACAGCGAGCCGTCGGGCGCGACCACGAGATCGACCACCGTGCCGATCTTCTCATTCTGGTCGTTGTACACGGCCTTGTTGAGAATGCTCTTCTTCACACTCCAGCCGCTTAGCAGCGCATTCGACTGCTCGACCGTGACGCTCAGCGGTTGCGTCCCGGCGACTTGCGCCTGAGCGCTCACGCTGGCCGCTGCTGCTACCGCGACTACGACTGCGACAACCAGTTTGCCCAACGTCATATCGTTCGCTCCGTTCTTGGTGGACTTGAGCGGCGCATGCTTTGCGCCGAAGGAATCGTTGCAGAGCGATCATACCGATTGCGCGGCGCGGGCGGCGGCGTTTCTCTCACCGGCACCGCTCGCCAGCGCGCGGCGGTAAAATCGCGCGAGCGATGATGGTCGTCTAATAAGTGGAAGCAAAGGGTGCAAACCAAGGGTGCGAGTTTGACTGAGCTTGAGCAGGGTTTCATTTTGACCCGACATTGGCGGGACACGCCCGCCGGCACGGAAATCGACTTCTGGCTGGCAACCGACAGCGGGCCCCGCCACATTCGCCTGCGCCCTCAGCCTTCGGTTGCGTTCATTCCCGCCGAACACCGCGAGCGCGCCGAAACGATCCTGCGCCGCGAAGCGCCGCTCGATCTGCGTCCGCTCGAACTGCGTGACTTCCAGCATAGGCCGGTAATGGGACTTTACTGCCCGCAATACCGGCAACTGACAGGCTTCGAAAAACGCCTGAAGCAAGGCGGCGTCGACGTCTACGAAGCCGATATCTTCCCGCCCGAGCGCTATATGATGGAGCGCTTCATCACCGCGCCGGTGTGGTTCGGCGGCGAGCCGCAACGCAGCGGGCCGCTGTTGAACAGCGAGTTGAAGCCGGCCACCGGCTATCGTCCGCCGTTGAAGCTGGTCTCGCTCGACATTGAAACCAGCGCGCACGCCGAGCTTTATTCGATTGCGCTCGAAGGCTGCGGACAGCGCCAGGTCTATATGCTCGGGCCGCCGAACGGCGACGCGAGCGCGCTCGACTTCGACCTCGAATACTGCGAAACGCGCGCACAGTTGCTTGAAAAACTGAACCTGTGGATGGAGCGGCACGACCCCGATGCGATCATCGGCTGGAATCTGGTGCAGTTCGATCTGCGCGTGCTGCAGCAACACGCCGAGCAATATCGCGTGCCACTGCGGCTCGGCCGCGGCGGTGCGGTGATGGAGTGGCGCGAACACGGTCTCACGCGCAATCACTTCTTTGCGGGCGCCGCTGGGCGTTTGATCATCGACGGCATCGAGGCGCTGCGCTCCGCGACGTGGAGCTTCCCGTCCTTCAGTCTCGAACACGTGGCGCGCTCGGTGCTGGGCGTTGGCAAGTCGATCGACAACCCGTATCAGCGCATGGATGAAATCCAGCGCCGCTTCGACGAGGACAAGCCCGCGCTCGCACAGTACAACCTGAAGGATTGCGAGCTGGTCACGCGCATCTTCGCGAAGACGGAGCTGCTGCCGTTCCTGCTGGAACGCGCCACCGTGACCGGCTTGCCCGCGGATCGCAGCGGCGGATCGGTCGCGGCGTTCACGCATCTGTACATGCCGCGCATGCATCGGCAAGGCTTCGTCGCGCCCAATCTCGGCGATGTCGCCGGCGCCGCGAGCCCCGGCGGCTTCGTGATGGATTCGCGCCCCGGCCTGTACGATTCGGTGCTCGTGCTCGACTACAAGAGCCTGTATCCGTCGATCATCCGCACGTTTCTGATCGACCCCGTGGGTCTCGTCGAAGGCATGCTGAACCCGGCCGACGACCAGTCGGTGCCGGGCTTTCTCGGCGCCCGCTTCTCACGCACGCGCCACTGTCTGCCGTCGATCGTCGCGCAGGTATGGCAAGGCCGCGAGGCGGCCAAACGCGAACACGACAAGCCGCTTTCGCAAGCGCTGAAAATCATCATGAACGCCTTTTACGGCGTGCTCGGTTCCACTGGTTGCCGTTTCTTCGACCCGCGCCTCGCATCGTCCATCACGATGCGCGGCCACGAAATCATGCACACCACGCGCGAGCTGATTCAGGCCGAAGGTTACGAGGTCATCTACGGCGACACGGACTCCACCTTCGTGTGGCTGAAACACGCGCACAGCGAGGAAGAGGCCGGGCACATCGCCCGTGCGCTGGTCGAGCGTATCAACGCGTGGTGGCGGCAAAATCTGCAAACGCGCTTCGGGCTCGACAGCGCGCTCGAATTGCAATTCGAGCGGCACTACCGGCGCTTTTTCATGCCGACGATTCGTGGCGCCGAGGAAGGCAGCAAGAAGCGTTATGCGGGACTCACCGTGTTGCCGGACAGCGGCGAGGAGATTGTCTACAAAGGACTCGAAACGGTGCGCACCGACTGGACGCCGCTCGCGCAGCAGTTCCAGCAGGAGCTATATGGGCGCATTTTCAGGCAGCAGCCGTATCAGGACTACGTGCGCGACTATGTGCGCGACACGCTCGAAGGCAAGCTCGACGATCAGCTCGTGTATCGCAAGCGCCTGCGCCGGCCACTCGGCGATTACGAGCGCAACGTGCCGCCCCACGTGCGCGCGGCGCGCGTCGCGGACGAGTTCAACCGGGCCCAGGGACGCCCGCTGCAATACCAGAACGGCGGCTGGATCAGCTACGTGATGACGGTCGCCGGTCCCGAGCCGCTGGAGACGCTGCGCTCGGCGATCGACTACGAACACTATCTGACCCGGCAATTGCAGCCCGTCGCCGATGCCATCCTGCCGCTGCTGCGCGATGACTTCACGACGCTGATATCGGGGCAGAGGCAGTTGTTCTGACGCGGTGCTAGCATCGGGGCTGATGCCAATCGATCAACCAGGGCTACTCAGACGCTTACATTGACCGGGCGCAACCGCCATACACGAAGGAGTTGAACGTTGCGAAAGTCGCAGACCGCGAGCGGCCAGCAGGACCACGCGCAAACCACCGTGAATCGCGTATTCGCAAACGATGCGCTGAGTATCGGACTTACGCTGCCGCTACTTCGCACCGGCACTGTCGTCGCCGATTTCGACGAGCAGTTGACCCTCGCACGACTCGCCGACGAACGCGGCTTTCGCGCGCTCTGGGTCCGCGACGTGCCGTTGAATAGCGCGGACTACCCGGACCCGGTCGGACATCTCGACCCGTGGGTGTTTCTCGGCGCGCTCGCGATGCAGACCCAGCGTATCGCGCTCGTGAGCGGCGCAATCGTGCTCACGCTGCGTCATCCGCTGCATATCGCCAAGGCGGCGCTGTCCGTGAACATGCTCAGTCACGGACGCTTCATTCTTGGGCTCGGCTCGGGCGACCGTCCGCCGGAATACGCGGCATTCGGCGCGCAGTCGGATGAGCGGCGCGAGCTGTATCGACGTCACTGGGAAACGCTGGCGGCCGCGCTCGGCAAGCCGCCCCGCGTGATTCCCGACCGGGCGCCCGAAGGCGCGCCGAGCTTCGAGCTACTGCCCGCGAGCGCGGACACGGTGCCGCTCCTGGCCGTGGGCTCTGGCGGTCAGAGCGTCGACTGGATCGCGCGGCATTCGCTCGGGTGGATGACCTATCATCGGGAGCCCGAAGCGCAGCGCGCCCGTTACAGCATGTGGCGGGCCGCCGTCGAGCGCGCGGCGCCCGACGCCTTTCGCGCGTTCGGCGTGGCGATGCGGCTCGACTTAAGCAACGATCCGCATGAGCCGGCGCAGCCCGTTGCGCTCGGCTACCGGACCGGCCGGCACGCATTGATCGGCATTCTCGACGCGCTGCGCGCCGGCGGAACCCATCACGTGACGTTCAATCTCGCGACGCAGCGCGCTGCCGCCGACGTCATCGATGAACTGGCGCGCGACGTGTTGCCGCGATTCCACTTCGCCCAATAGCGCCACGCGCCTACTTCGAAATCTTCTCCAGTTCGAGCCCTTTGGTGCGCGGCCCCATCAAGCCAATCGCAAGCATCACGATCAGCATCGCGCCCGCGATGGGCCTGGCGGCAGCGAAAGCGGTCGCCGGGTGTTGGCGACCCCTAAAGATTGGCCGAGTTAAGAATGGCGCGTTCGCTGACTGCATGGTCGAACTGTATGGCACGTGCAGGGGAAAACAAACCCTCGAGCCGACGGAGACAACTCATGAAATGGTTTCAACGGCTCTCCGAACGGGTTTTTCGGTTTGCTGAGTCACGGGAAGATATTGACTGGGTCGCGAAGTGGGTCGGCGGGACCGTCTCAGCCCTCGCCTTAGCAATGGTCTTCGAACTTGTCGTCGCCTTGATACTTAAGTAAAAAATCCGACTTGGCAGCGCCGGCGATATTCTCTCGCATCGACCCATCATGGGCTTTGAAGCGAATCTTGGGATTCAGCAGCAGAAGTCATCTTGCAGCATTAAAGAACTGCTTGTTTGAGAACGAAGCGGTTGACCCGGCTGTTGTAGGCGAGGTTTGAACCATATGGCCGAAGGAGTGAGCGCATGAAAGTCTCTGAGCTGCTTTTACGCCTCAACGATGCCAGCCCTGACGCTGTCGTATTGCTGCTACCAAGCTACTCCAACTATACGGAGGTAGAAGAGCTTCGCGACGTCGCCTCGGTTGCAGAACCGTGGATGTGCGAGCGGCACCGTGATGTCGATGGGACCACCACCGAAGTCCATCATCCGGCGGGCCGCGGCTACACCCTTGATGGGGACGCGGCAACTGATGAAAGTTGGCCTGAACACGTTGTCATCCTGTCGCCGCAACCAGGAGAAATTGATGCGTGGCTCCGAGGCGACCCGGAGGTCGTGTCCGACAACGCTCCCCTTAAGGACGGTATCCGTGAGCAAGCGCTGCTCGCGCGGCGCAAGATGGTCGCAGACGGTCGGCTTCTGTCCGCAGACGAGTTCCGAACACAGCTCGGCGTTAGCAAGAAGCACTTCGGTCGGCTACTGAAAGAAGGCAGCATCTTCGGCGTCGACGTCGATGGTCATCTTTGCTATCCGGCCCTGCTGGCTGCCTCACGACATAAACGCAAACGCCTGCAGGCAATCTGTAGAATCATCGTTCCCGCGCCACCTGAGAGTCGACAGGACTTTCTTTGGTCAGCTCGGGGCAGTTTGGGTGGCAGGAGCCCGCTGCAGATGCTCGATGATGACAATGACTACAGGCGGCTCCGCGATTTGGCCAAAGCGTGGGCTGCAGAATACTCGCGTACGTCAGTAAAACTGTACGAGGGCGAGCATGAGTCCGAGCCTATCGGGATAGAACCCCTCTACACAGCGATAGCGGAAATTGACGCGCTAAAACCCCTGTGGACAAGGGCATCAAAGGCGCTGCATGACCACGGCTACCAATGGCCTCTAGGCCCTTACCCGGAAGCTCGAAGGTTCACCCTGTTTGTTGAACGCCAGTCGACAGGCTACGCACAGGCGGTCCTGGAAGCTTGCGTGCAAATCCTCGCAAAGAATGACGTTGTCCGCGTAAGGACAGGATTTGCATCGGGCACGCGTGACTCGGAAACGGTGTCGGTCGGCAAGCACCGAAACGTTGTTGATGTCGCAAGGAAGGTCATCGCCCATCTTCGCAAACGCTAACTGCGACTCGGGTACCAGCTTCGCAAACAGCTTGGTAACGTCGAAATTGTCGCTTCGCCGCTTCGTCGACCACGCGAACCTCATACGATGCGACATGGCAGCAGGTCGCGTAGGCGATGAGAAGGAATCTCGTAAGCGGCTTCAACAGCGTCGTACTAGCGTTCTCCGAACGCTCTCTCGCCAAGAACGATTTTATGCACATTCGAGGGGTAGACCCACTGGAGCGCCTGGCATTCGATAAGCTTCATGAAGGAAGGCGGTCCGCTGCAGATTACATGAGAGTTCGCGTGGGTGGGACTCACGGCGTGAACCGCGACGCTCGCAATCTGCTGCTCGCTTAGACCGATTCGGTGGTTAATCTGAGCATGGTCGCGAAGTTCGTCCAAATCCGCCCGGAAGACAGCTCGCTGGGATGTTCGAGCAAAGTTGTGAACTTCCAGGCAGCATCCCGCCGCCGATGCGATATTCCTTGCGACACATGCGATAGCTTTGACTCCAACGCCGGCTGAGAACAGGATGTAGCGCGCGTTTTGGTCTATGACAACGGCGGTGTCTCGCGGTGCCCCAATGTAAATCTCATCTCCTCTGTTCCAGAGAAAATCCGAACTTGGCCGGTTTGTTCCTCTATCGGCGTCTTGCCGTACTCCTACGATAAAGGCGTCACTGCGTGAAGGAATGTGCCACAGGGGGTGCGTGCGCCCGACTCGGCTTCCGTTGTCTCGAGCGAGGTCAACTATCGCTCCGTCTTCGAACGGCGGTAGTTCCGCACGATGCTTTGTCTCCAATTCAACCGCGTGATAACCCTGAGCGAGCGGCCACTTCCGCGTCACAATCGCCGCTATCAGCTTGTCGTTCATCTTTTTGCTCCACTACGAACATGCAGAGGTTGGGAAGGTGCCCGGTAAGGCAACGCAGAAATGCGGTCGACCCGAGGCTTAATATTCAAATGTCGGATTCAGGGTAGGACGCGTCTATGCCGACGGCAAGGTGCGATGGTTGAATGCCGCTTATATGACATCCTGGATAATCATGTGAGTCGGCTCTTGTGGATTGAGTTTGCCCGGCGCACCGAGCCAGCCCATTAGCGGTGCCGGCTCGTTCGCAAGCGGACGGGTCGGTCCGACCCGCATTTAAAACTGTGCTGCGACACCCGCTTTATCAATGGCATTTTAGGCAATCCACGCCGGTGCCGACCTAGGAGCGGGAGAAGCTGTGAAATGACCGATTGAGGTTCGTGCAATGGGGCTCGCCGCGCGCACCATCTGCGGTGCCCACTGCAACGTTTTGGGAACCTCTCCTTTCCGGGCGCAAGCTGGGGATTCGGATATGTTTCCTCGCGAAGGGTCACTGCGGTTGATGGTCGACAAATAGCTCACTCCGGGCGCGACTACTTGCGTCCGGATAAATCGCTTGTATCTGGCGGGGACTACCGTGGGGTGCATCCGGCTTGAGAAACGTCGGGCCGGCGCACCCCTAGTCACGGTCTTTTTTCGGCACGGCGACGGCGGTTGGTCAGTATCTCCTCCGCAGCCGGGGCACCCGATGATGGACGCGCATCGATTCGCGGCTTAGCTCCGAGCGTGCTCCAACGGAATCCTGGCGGTAAAGCAGGTACCATCGGCGACGGTCGAACAAGCCTCGAGCATTCCCCCGTGGGCCTCGACGATTTGTTTGCAGATGTATAACCCAAGGCCGAGACCGCCGCCAGGAGCGCTCGAAGGTGGCCGCCAGTAAGGCTCAAACACTTTCGGAAGCATGTGCGAAGGTATCAGGTCTCCACCGTTCGAAACGGACAACGACAGGTGTGTTTTGTCCGCGGTTGCACGAACAATCACTGGCAAGTCTGCCGCCCCATGCGTTAGTGCATTTCCGAGCAGGTTCGAAAGCAGTTGCTGGAGGCGAAGAACATCGCAATCGACGGGCCGGTCGAGCGCCACTTCTGTGGCTATCTGGCGCGAGGGATTAGCATCGCGAAGTTCGTCCACGACCGCGAGTAGAGACTCGCTCAGCTCGTCGACTTTCTGAATCGACACGGCAATGCCAGCTCCAAGTCGTCCTCTCGCAAAATCCATCACATCGTCGATTAGCCGGCTCATCCGCAGAACCGTGCGTTTCAGACGGTGACCTGCATTCACCAGGTCCGGGTCTGTTGGCCGGCGCACGAGTAGCTCGGCCGTAGCATTGACCGCGGACAATGGGTTGCGTAAGTCGTGGCCGAGGACCGCAATGAACTGCTCCCGAAGGTTTGCGGTTGCCCGTTCATCCAGCAGCGCTGCTTCGGTGGACCACTGAAGTTGCTCGCTGTCCAGTTGCATGGCTATCAGATTGGCAAACACTTCGAACATGCGGACAACGCGCGGCTCGGAGACTTTTGCCGGCCTCGGGTCGATTGCGCACAAGTTTCCAAAATACTCGCCGCTCTGGGTGATGATAGGCACGGAAATGTAACTTTCGAGCTTATATATCGCAGGAGTGTGATGCCCTCTGTAGGTGACGTCGTCGCTGAAGCAGTCGACAATGATTGGAACACGTGCAGCCCTCGACTCGAAGCACAGTGTTGTATGAATCTCCAGTTGCCCGCCTGGCTTCAGGCCGAAGCCGATGTTGTCCTGCACGGCACACGCCGTCCAAGTCGTGTCAGTCACACGGGCCACCGCCGCGAAGCCCATCCCTGTTTCGTCGCAAACCATCTTAAGCATCGATGGCACCGCGCCGATGCGCGCTATCGCGCCAATGTCGCGCGAGAGCGCCTCCGAAGATTCCCGCGAAAAACCCAGCTTTTCCATTAGTCAGAACATCATGAATTTTTAGGTCGGAGCGACGGCGCTCGCAGGGCGGAAAACTCAAGATGGGACCAACAATATCTCTACGGGATTAAGGCGGTTGTTCCCCCGACAAGGGGCTCGGCCCAACAACTCCAATTCCCATGGCTAGCAGACATGGCGCTGAACCTCAAGCTGCTGTGGACTGTCTGCCGCATGCCTAGACACCGAGTTTGATATTCCCCAATGCGACGTGTCGGGGCTTATCCGAGCCATCTCTGAGAATGGCGGACGGCTGCCTGCAAGCAAGCGCGACCCATACGGGCATCTACCGGACAGGCTTTTGAGTCGCATCGAACAGATTGTCCGACAAGCGTTTCACCTTTGCAGCGATAGGCACGAGTAAGTCACAAGAGTCATCACGAAAGACTCCCCATGCGGTCCCGATGCCCGCTGGTGTTGCCGAACACTCGACGCTCCCAATGAGCTTGGGCTGCGCCACGGAGCGGTCCACTGACCGGGCACTGAGCGCTGATGTCGCGTTGGGGCTGATCGAGCGGTATCAATCGGGCTTTTTCAAGCCGCTTGGGTTATCAGGCGTGCCGGGCGACGCACGCGTCGACGTCCCAGCGCCGCCGGTGCGGTCCGTGGCGCCCACCCCGGGCGTTGCGGAGGGGGAGCCGGTCGTTGGAGCTGAAGCCGGCGTCGAAAGGTGCGCACCGCTCTTCGACCCTGCATTTCCGCCTTGGTGACCCATTCCTGAGCCGCTAGCAGCTCCCTGCCCATGCACCGCTCCTGCGAGGGTCAGCGCCAGCGCACCGACTGCAAGTAGTCTCATAACCATACAGCCTCCTCTGTCAAAATGACTCGACAGCGCGCGACTTGCACTAACGGACTTATGAGACCCGCGCGCGCTCGTTTCCGCGAGCGCTGCAGGAAATGCAACTGTTCGTTCCTTTGAAAGACGCCCTGACAGTCACCTCGTCAGCGGGCCAGTGGCCTTGATGCCTTCCCGGCCGCTTTTGGACAATACCTTCAGACCGCCCGAACATGTCCGCCAATCCCGCCATTGCAGCGAGCCTTGCCGGCGTACCTACGCCGCCGCGGCGGAGCGCGGAAGCGTAGATGCCAGACCTACGGCCCAGATAGCCGTCTGGGTCGGTCCAGGGGGCCGTGTTAATGCTCGCTCGGCCTGATGGCAGGGTCGTTTTCCACCACTTCATGGGTCGCTGACCAGTACGGTTCCCGGTTGTAGTAGGTGTGCATCGACATTCCCCACTTTGCGTCTGCCATGGTGGGCCAGTGGTCCTTGTCAAAGCCGGGGTCGTCCTTGAGGCGCTGCGCCGCAATGTCGACGACGAAGCACTTCTCATCCGTATCGAGAGTCAGCGCGCTCCACGGGATAGCGTGCAGGTTAGAACCCATTCCAAGAAAACCGCCCTCAGAAAGCACTGCATAGGCGATGCGACCGTTGCGGACGTCAAGCATGATGTCTGAAATTTTTCCAACGTGTTCGCCATCAGACGACATGACCTTGTTCCCATCGAGCGTTGCTGCGGCCATGATGTCCGGCCCCGGGCCTTCGCCGATACCACCGCCGACGATGTTAGCTCCGCCTCGGGTACCACGTTGCGGGTTGATTGAGCCCATGATTCACCTCCTTCGAGAAAGGTACCCCGTGGCGCGCAAGCGGTGTGCCCGAGCCGGCGGCGGCAGAAGTGCAGCCATCGCCAGACCTTCGAGAGGGCTTGTCGGCGTTTTTTTGTTGGGCGCAACCTGCGACGACCTGTCGTTCAGCTGCTTCCAGCTCAGGAGGTGACCATGCGCGGCGTCGTAGTTGACGTGCGATTCGACAATACACATCTGCTTCTCAACCTGTCCGACGGTCAGTCTGTGCGATTCCCGCTGGCCTGGTGCCCTGTTCTGAAGGCCGCAACGGCAACGGAACGCGAGCACTTTGCGATTTCGCTCGACCAACAGCAGTTGTTCTGGCCTGAAGTCGAGGAGGACGTGAACATTGCCGCGCTGCTTTCCGGCTTCGGGGTCATAGACCGCTCGGTTAAAAGGCGGGGCAAAACCTGAAGAGCGAGAGTTCTTCTCAGCGGAACCGGGAAATCAATGCTTGAGCGTTTGCCCGATGACATTTCGTGCATCGCAATTGCATCCGCCCGCATTCCGTCGTCTGCGAGGAAAGCGACCCGCCGCCTCGGCGGCAGCGGGTCAACTGACGACGCCGGTTCTTCGTTTGTTCTCTTACGCCACTCCCCGCTGGCGCCGGCTCGGGCCTTTGCGGCTCTCATCGCAGCATCCTCTCCGGGAATCGCCATTGCGTCCGTGTGTTTGCGCACAGAATCATCTGACAAAAAATCCATTTCGGGCCGCGTCCACCCAAGCTGCGGAATGTCCTCATCCAATTCACATGGCTGAGGTCACCGTGGAAATAGCTCGAACTCGTCCGACGCGAGGAATGTCCCTAGGTTCGCGACGTCTTCTGCTTCGGCCCAGCGTTTCAGGGGAATTGCATCCGTGAAGACCCTATCGAAGTCCTTGTCGTCAAACAGCGGGCCCGGCCCATCGCGGCAAGTGTTCGGACACACAGCCCGGACTGACGAAATTGTCCCGTTTCTTGCTTTGCAGTTCGAGTGTCGCCGACTTGCCGAACGCCTCGCCTCCTGCATTCACGATGCTCATGGCGAGGCTGCATTTCATCGGATGTTGAGTCAGGATGCCGCTGGTTAGTGTCAGGGACGGGAGCGGCAACGTCTGTTTCCTGTCTGGACCTCACATCGCCTCGACGACGACGGGTTTGCGTTCGACTCCGAGCAGACCTTCACCAATGCTAGGTTCTGCCTTCGCGATATCGTCCAGTGACGCTACGGACAGTTGTTCGTCCAGAATTGAGAATGCGACGCGAAGCCGCGTGTAGTCGGCATCGTCTAGAAGCCATCCGCCGCCCTGCTTTTCAGTGGCATCCAACTGCACCACCGCCGCCTGTGCCTCTGCTATGTACCCGATTTCGTCTGACTGGTGTCCGAGGCGGCAAAGCTCCCCGGCGACCAAGAGATATCGACCCAGCGTAGCAAACAGCTCGCACGAACCGTAACCCAGGAGCAAGGCATCCAGCGCGGTATAGCACTGCAAAAGCATTGCCCGCGTAACAGGCTCGTGTGTCGCCCGGCCACTCTTTACACCTCTATTTAGCGGTTTCACTGCGTGCCCTCCGGTTGCGGCTGCTTTTTCTGTCCGAGCGTGTACGGCCAGGTATCAAATCATTTGAGGCCCAGCACCCGCAGCACGGCATCATGTACACCATCGGGGTGAAGTGGCGAGTGTTCCAGGCTGCTAAACGGAATCACGAACCACAAGCCACAGAATAGGAACCTCGGCGAACAAAAAGCCATTCTTCAACAAGTTAAGGGGTGGGTCTGACCTCGCGACCGCCGAACTTGAGAAGAACGGGAATCCAGGTCCTTGCCTTCAAGGTCCGGGCGCTTATTGCGCGCAAATACATCGAACAGTAATGGAGAGCCGCCATATTCTGCACAGAAGTCTCGCACGCGCTGTTGAATCGAGCGATAGCTTTGCTGGACTTCGTCCTCGCTTTGTAGCAAGTTGTACTCTGAAAGTTTCGTGTGTAGGTCGCGAAGCACGCCTAACGTCGGCGCGTCCAGCACTACGTGTCCGTTGGCAAAAATCGCCTCAAGTACGTGCGGCCGCTTACTGCATTTGACGCGCAACGCTTTGATGTAAATGTTGGCCAGCCGCGAAGCTTGCAGAAACGGCAGGGGTGGGAATTCGATTTGATGGGCCTTACCGCGCGTTTCGGACGCGCGTTTCATTGACCAATGGGCGCGAATGTCTCGCACCATTTCAGCCTGCCAAACGTCGAACGCGGCGCGGTCGCTCAGATTCGCGGCGTCAAAATAGCCTGGCGCCAGTTGCTTCGCGAACTGCCGGTCGGCCCATTCGTTGAACACCGCCAGCGGGCGATGCGGCCCACCGGTGTATCCCGTCGCGACTCCCCGAGCGCTCTTTGTGTCAACCCCGGCGTGTGTCTCTTCCTTCGCGTGACGGAACCATCTCTCGGCCTCGCCAAGGTACTGCTGGTATTCCGCTGCAAGTGCGGCGTTGTCTGCATGCATGGACTTCTCGTGTCTTAGTGAGGGGGCACGCGTCGACCCACGCCAATGAATCGAAAAGGTGCGAACGAACGCAACCGCGAGTTGACGCGTCACGACGCAGTGCAATGTGGCGCCCGCAATCGCTGCGGCCATATGACGCTAATTGAGGTGCACGGAGAGAGTCGCCACGGCGCGCATCGTGTGCCTCCTGACAAGACGGCGGCTTGGAAAAAGCGAGCGCGAACGTCTTGTCGGTCAGACAGTGAAACTGTCCAGAAGTCGACGACATCGATTGTCCACGGCACCTGTCCACTGTTTGACATTCTTGAGATTCTAGGGGGCCTTCAAACCCAGCGGCAAGTAAAAAGGTGGTAAAGGACGTCTTGCTAACCGGTGTGAAGAACGTGGGAAGTCACCGTGTCGGCGTGCATTTTCGAACCCGTCGCCGCGGGCGCGTTGGTCTCGGCAGCGATTGGGCGTCCAGCTTCCTCAGCGCTGGGCTGCGCGATGGTGTTCGCCGGGTGTCGACAACTGTAGGAACTGCAAAACGACGAAGGTTCCATTACTGGATGGTGACAGTCGGGACGCCAATTGAATCGGCCTATCACGGAGCACTATTTGAAGAAACATTCTTTCCAGACAGCTAGCCACTCGATTCGTTTGCGCCCTCATAGTAATGACGCTCTCGTCCCGTGGTCGTCGTCGCGATGTGCGACGAAGTCGCGCAACGGTACGTGCCTCTGTTTCCGGACAAGCTGTACCTGTCGGTGGAACTTCCCGGACCCACTGACGACAAAAGCGGGTGATGCGAAACAGGAGCAGCCTTCGAGCGAGTATTTCGACAGATTTCGTCGTCGGGTGAGAGTTTTTATTGCGCTCCCACTTCACGCGTGGAACGCGACGCGCGAATTCTCGCCGTGAACGCGATAGCGGAAACGCCATTCGTGTCGATTGCCGTCGGCTGAACCTTGGCACGTCGCGACGTGGAGACGACGTGCAGCAAGAAGCGTTTCGATGCACTGAAGCTTGCGCGAACGACACGCCTGTCCGGGAGCTAGCGCTCGGCCGCAAGCATCAGCTTTGGCGCCGCGTCATACATTCGTAGCGTGAAACACATAGGTCTGGTCGGGATGAAGTCATATGGAGCATTGCACGCCATGAATCGTCGCATGAATTTGGATGCACATCTGGAGAACACTCGCAAAAACAACCCTTCCAGACGGGCCTTCGCAGCACGGCTGGACATGACCATCAAGCGCGCAAAGGTCACTTCCAGTCGGGTGGCCCGGTTTCTCGGCGTACCAGAAGGTGACGTGACCCTTTGGCGCGCCGGAGTTACCGTTCCGAAGTGCACGGATTGTGAGCGCCTGTCTGAACTTCTCGACGTGGACGTCGCCTGGCTATGCGCAGGTCAGGAGTAGGCAACAGCGTGTCATGGCAGTTCTCGTCGCGGGAACCTCGCGTGCGTAGCGCACGAGCTCTGTGTACACTTGCAGGCCTTCATTTTCTGCCCTTGTTTTATCATTAGCCCTGGTTACAGAAGTTCCGTTCCGTCCGTGTTTACGGGATACTGTCAAGCAATCTTTGCAGTCGTTCCGCTTGGACGGGGACAAGTCCCGGTGTCGCTAATGCCTGGAGTACACGCTGGTGCCAGTAGGTTCGAGAGAATAACCAATCCGCCCCGTCCTCGCTAAAAACCTGCTCGAGATGGACAATTGCGCTTTCGATGTTTTGGAGGGTGTAAGGACTTTTTCCCAGCACATTTCTATCTTCAGCGGTCATGGCACGCTCCGAACTTGCCGGCATGTATTGCCGGCGGTACGCGGGGTCGAAGGCCGGGTTCGATAGTCATGCTTAAACAGCATAGCAATATAATTCCATCTAAATGCCAAGTAATGCGAATTAAAATTATGAATGCAAAAATTCATTCAATGCGAAGTCGTGACGAGGCCGAGACACCGGACGTTGCGTCCAGGCATCGTGAGATGCAGCGATAGTCGCGACGGACTGATTCTCGCCGCTCCGGACTGTCCGCCGCAGCGTTGGCACTAAAAGCACGCACAGGGTGAGCAGAGATGGGCACGCGCAGGCCGTCGCGCATCGCGCGCCCTTCGATTTTCGGCAGTAGGGGGAATATGGTCCGGCGGTCGCTCGCTCGATGCGCAGACGTGCACCCCTACCCAACTTCACCTTCCGTGCCCGTATCAGTCGACGAGAAGCCAAGTGTCCCATTTCCGGCCGTCTCCGAGAGCAAGTTCGATGTTTTGTCATGGAAGCGCTGCTTGACCCGCTGGGGCGAACGAAGGCAGTATCAGAGACGCGGCGCATTGCCATACCGGCGAACTGCCAGTGGGCATGTGCCTGCCGGAGCCCAACTCCATCGGTGAGGAGACGTCCATGATAGAGGTGACGAATACGTACGACCTGCAGCCAGGCGTCAATCTGGAGTCTTACGCCGAATGGGCCAGGAAGGCGGCGGAAACGATTGTGCAGCAGCCCGGTCTGGTCGAACTTCGCGCGAACCGGAATTTGCTCGGCGCCCCGCAGATTCGAACGACCACCTGCTGGAGGTCTACAATCGACTGGGCGACGTTCGCAGACGGGCCATGGCGCGCGCTGGAGCAGGAATTACGGACCTTCGCGACCAATTTCAAGGTTGAGATGTGGGGACCGTCGCCGCTCCTGCCGACGCCACTCCGTCCGGACCCAACCGGCGGTGCTGGTGCATGAGCAGACCCACGCGCGTCGTCAGCATCGAAACCGGTCGCGGCAGTCCGTCCGAAAGAGCTATTTTTCTGGCCGTCTGCCTCACCTGACCCAGATGCTCGCGTGCTGTGCTCACGAATTGCAGTCGGTCAGACACCGACTGCTTTCGTCAGAGGCGCGGTAACCGTCATGCGCCACGGGATTGTGTGACGATGCGAATTGCGCACTGCTTATGATTCTCATCGCTCCTCAGTCGCCGTCATGGCAGCGAAAAGGACGTCGAACTCAGAACCAAAACATTGGACGTACTTCAGTTCGCGCCGCGGCCAGCTTACCGGTGAGGGTATCGCGAGAGCGTGCAAATTCGACAATCTGGAGTGCTGTATCGCCCTTCCGAAGAATCGAGGCGTATAGACTGACAACATAGTTCACGGCAACCTGCATATCAACAACGGGGATGCCCGCATTTTCGTTTTAAGCTCAAGAACGAGCGCTCGGCACGTGTGCTTGAGGTACATTTGAAACAAAATTTTAGAGAAAAGCATAAAAGCGACTATTCGAAGCGAACACACCGGAGCAGCGGTCACCTTGGGAAATGGCGGATTTTCGCTATCCTTGAAGGGACAACCCAAGTGGGAGTAGGCACGCAAGGTGGAGGGAGCGCACTCCGAGTTGAAGTACGCAGCGGCACACTCGCACAAGCATGGCGAACTGCAGGGCACGGAAGCCCGAAGCTACCCGAGGGTAGCGACTCAACCCGCGCAGGGGTACGGACGTTCCTTGGCCGTGCCGATACTCTCGATGGTCCAGTAGCTTGTTGTTCGGCTGTGACATAGGCGCTGTCGCAATGCACAACTCGCGCACACGTCCAAGCGTCTCACCTGGTTGGATATCGCACTGCGGTGGCACACCGTACGAGTTGCCAATGTGCGCTACCGAACATAGGCGAATGCAAAGCGCGAGGCTTATCTGGCACTCGGTATAAGCTTACAAATCAAAAGGTTTGACCTCTGCGAACGTCAACCGGTCCGTTATCTATCGGATTTCCAGCGCGCATGTTGCGAATACACGGAGATAACAATGGCAGAGAAGCTGGCGGTATTCCTTTCCCAAACGCTGAGGAAAAAGAAAGAAGCGGTTTTCAGCAATTTCAACAGGCAGTTTCTCGCTCAGAGTGACTCCCGATTTTCAACGAACATGTCGAGGACCGTTGTCGCAGTTCAGCCTATTGTCGGCCAGGCACCGGGACTGCTGGTCAGGAAGAGAAAATGCACTCCGAGCGCACATGGCGCACACGTTTAAGCCACTTCAGGGCAAGTTCTGACTATCCTGCAGGCGGAGGTGGGCATGTATCAGATTTCGGTTGTGAATCGCACGAGTTGCATTGCGGACCGGGAAATGCATCGTGTCCTCCGTGCCATCAATCGGCAGATTGCCGAAGATTTTGAGCCTTACTGGGCATTTGGCGGCAGACTTCGTGTCGAGGGCCTCGTTGGCCCGGACACCGACCTCACGCAACTCAAAGAATTGCGCGGCGACGCCATCCTTTACGTCCTTGACTCGGCTGCTTCAAACGACGTGCTCGGATATCACGACCAGAACCTCGCCGGAATTCCCTATGGGTTTGTCTATCTGGACCTCTGCAAGACGCTCGGCGAAGAATGGTCGACCACCTTGTCTCATGAAGCACTCGAGCTTATCGGTGACCCGCAGTGCAATTTGCTCGTGCAGGGACCGGACCCAAACGGCGATAGTCGCACCGTCTATCATTTTTTTGAGATGTGCGATGCCGTGCAAGCCCAGACGTACGTCATCGATGGCGTGACCGTTTCGAACTTTGTTTTGCCGCACTATTTCACTCCGGGCGAGGAGGAAGGTGCGCGAAACGATTTTTGCGGTACCGACCTGAAATCGTTTGGAGTCGGTTCGGGAGGATATATTGGTTACTTCGACCCGACGAAAGGCCAATATAGCCAGTTCTTCGCAAACGATGCGCTTGCACGGCAGCGCCTGAACGCAAAGTCAGGCGGTCTCGGTCGGGTCGTGCGCCGCAGCAACATGCAGAATGAACCGACCTCGCGCAAATTTCAGGTTACCGAACGGTTTGCCGCGGCGGCAACAAAGGGCGTCGCAGTCAGCACATTTCCCGACGACCCTATCCGTCACGTCATTATGCTCATGATGGAGAACCGGTCCTTCGACCACATGCTGGGGGCGCTCCAGGTCTTCAATCCAGATATCGACGGGGTCGACCCTCAGAATCCCGGCGTCAATCTTGACGCCGAAAAAGGTAACGCGCCCCACAAGCAGACTCCGTCTGCTGCTCAGTTCGTCAGCAAAGATTTCAAAGTCCCGCACGAGTTCGAAAACGTGACCAGACAGATTGCGGACGGGATGACGCACTTTGTGGATGAGTTCCGGCGTGAGAACCCGAATGCTCCGGCTACTGAAGCTGACCAGGTGATGGCGTATTTCAAGGATGGCGACCTGCCAGCATTGCACGCGCTGGCGAAATCGTTCACGGTATGCGATCGATGGTTCTCATCGATGCCGGGACCGACCTGGCCAAACCGCTTCTTCGTACATAGCGGTACGAGTCTTGGAGATGTACTCATGCCAGACGGTGCCATCGACACTGTGCGCATGTTTTTCGGTAGGTACACCCAGCGAACGATTTACGACGAGCTCAATGACAAGGGCATTTCATGGAAGATTTACCACGGTGGTGTGCCACAATCCATTGTGCTCAGCCGTTTGAAGCGCCTGTACTTCACAGATGGCTTCCAGGAGATGGATGCATTCCTTGACAACTGCAAAGGAGCGGAAACAGATTTCCCGGCATATGCCTTCATCGAGCCACGGTATTTTGATGGATTGCGCGGCGGCGAAAACGACCAGCATTCCCCAGCCGGTGTGGTGGCAGGCGAAAAGCTTATAGCCGATGTTTACAACGCAATCCGGGCAAATCAGGCGTTATGGGAATCGACGCTTCTAATCGTCACCTATGACGAACACGGCGGCTTTTACGACCATGTCGTGCCGCCTGCGACGGTGGCGCCGGACGAGAATACCGACAATTACACGTTTAGCCAGCTAGGCGTGCGCGTTCCCGCTGTTCTTGTTTCTCCGTGGGTAGCTAAAGGTGTCGACCATACGTTGTACGACCATACGAGCGTTTTGCGTTACGTCTGCGAGAAATGGGGTCTTCCGGCAATTTGTCGTCGGACGGCATCAGAAGCGGGCGAGCATCAGTCGGGCACGTTTGCGTCGACCATTTCGCAGGCGAAGCTTCGTACTGACACGCCGGAGAGCATTTCGGCCCCCGCTCAGTCCAGCTTGATGGCCCAGAAGCAGAAAGGAACGCCGTCGACCTTTCACGATGCCCAGACTGCTCTTGTTTCATACGCCGAGCTTGTACGGCAGGAACGCGAACGCACGACGGGCCGCTTGGCCGCGACCCGGCCTGCATTGGCCATAAAGGGCAACGGGAAGACAGCGCCGGTTCCGGTTTCCGAGCGTGCGAAAGCAATAGAGAAGTGGTTGGTGCAGGCAAGAAGAAGCGCAGGGTCTAAGCCCGTCGCGGCGCCGATATCGGTACCGTCAGACATCTCTATGTCCGTGCCGGGTAAGAAGGTCCCAAGCGGTGGGCACCACAAACCTAGGCCGAAAGCCAAAGGCCGCACCGGCACATCCAGGTCCGGTCGTACTTAACCGTAGCCCGGCTCGCAATTTCCCCCGCCGTTCGACGAACCGCTGTCGCCAACTCGGTTACAGCGGTCGCCTATGGCGCCTCCATCCAAGGCACACGCCATCACCACCCCGTACCCGCAAAACCGAAATCGCAATTTCAACACGGACGGAATCTAGCGCCGAGAACTCCGTGGCATCAAGCATCATGTCGACGCCTGCAATTGCCCCGAACTCAACGAGGTACAGCTGATTCCGAGCGTCAGCCACGACGATATCAGTCGCAGTTAGACCGGCGAATCGGCCCGTGGTTGCTAATCGGCAACCGTCGACAATGGCTGCTGCTGTTAAAGCGTCCGAATAGTAGATGACGCGGTCAATTCCGGTGGGCAGTTCGTTATGCAAGTTGAGGGCGAAATACAGCTCAGCTCCCCAGCGCAGCACCTCTGGGAATCACCGCGCGCAATTTTCCGCAAAAGGGGCGTTAGTTTTTCGACGTTTGCAGCGGCCATCTTTGCGTCGACTGGCTCCCTGTCAATTTGATGCGCCGAACGATGTGGATGGTCGAGGCTCCAGGCTTCTTGAATCAACCGGGTCAGAAGGTCACGATACTCGCAACTCCCAACGAGTACTTCGTGAACGGCCCAATAACAATCACTTCCCTCCGTCACCGCATGAGCACGAGCGATTTCGACAACAACGGAAAGCAAGCGATGACGAAGGGTTGCTCGACACGAAAGTGCTGTCGACAGGCTGCTCCCGCACTTCCACGTGTGCGCGTTCAGATGTGTATCCTCTTACAGTCGCCTGATAGGAAGGAGGAGCGCCTGTGGAATATCCGCTAATTCTCGGATTCGGTATCGTCGTTTTGGACGTCATCGTATGGCGCTTCCGGATGCCTGCAAATGAACTGGTACGGCTCTTCATCCGGCTGGCGCTTTTTGCTGCGCTGAGCTGGGTGCTCTTCTCCTCCGGTCTAAGCCCAATCACTCAAACGGCTCCTGAGAGCGCGGCCCAACTGCACTGGTTAGGGCAGGTGCTCGAGATAATCTGGTGGCTGATGGGTGCTCGTCTGCTCACTCTCTCACTGGACACACTGCTGTTGCCAAGCGCCTGGCGAAGGCAACGGCTATTCTCGGACGTGTTCGGGGCCATAGTATTTCTGGCCGCAATCGTGGCTGCCCTCGGCTTCGTGCTCGAACTGCCGGTGCGTGGCCTCGTCGCTACATCAGGTGCGCTCGCTATTGTGCTGGGTCTGGCTATCCAGAGCACACTCAGCGACGTGTTCGCGGGCATAGTGCTGAACACCACCGAACCATATTCAGTCGGCGACTGGGTGATAATTGACGACGTCGAGGGCAAAGTAATCGAAATGAATTGGCGGGCCACGCACCTGCTGACTGGTCAAGGGAATACGCTTATCGTGCCGAACGCTGTTGCATCGAAGGCGAAAATCTTCAACAACAGCAGGCCAGCAGATGTTCACGGTTTATCACTCGTCCTTGAGATTGAGCCCGAGGCGCGGCCGAAGACGGTGCTTGATGCTCTAGGCCGCGCTCTGAAGGGCTGCAATACCATCCTGGATGTTCCATCTCCGTATGCACGCATGAGGCGCACCACACTAAATACGGTGCAATATGAGGTTGTCGCGTTCGTCGACGACATGAACAAGAAGCTCGCCACATCCAACGAACTGTTCGACCTTTGCTACCGGCATCTTGCCGCCTCAGGCGTGACGCTGCGCTCGCTTGGCGTGCCCGGGCCGGCCTTTGCCACCCATGATGCCAAAGAGGCGTTGCTCAGCCGCGTCAGCCTGTTTGAGAGTCTGACCGGCGATGAAGTGACACGGCTTGCAGAACGCCTTTCCCGTCACGAGTACCAGGCGAATCATCAGGTACTGGCGCCCGACACGGTGCCAGACAGTCTTTCTATCGTGTACTCGGGCGTACTTTCTGTGAAATTCGCCGAATCGTCAGTAGACCGCGAGATTGCCCGAATTGGCCCGGGTGAGTCATTCGGGGAGGCGGGCTTGCTAGCAGGGCTGTCGATGCACGTGTCGATTTCGACTCTCACGCCCTCTGTGCTGTATCAGCTAGGTAAGGACGACATGACGGCGTTCCTCAAAGACCATCCGGAGGTCGCAAAGCAGCTATGTAAGCAATTAGCCTACCGGCAGGACGCGCTGGGTAAGTTGACGACCCAACCTTCTGTCGAGCAGGAACAAGGCAATTCGCTCTTTCAGTGGCTGTTTGACAAAGTTCGGCACCTGCATTCGCTGCACGATGATTCTTAGACTATCCGATGGCGACTCATGAAGAGGCCGGTGTCATGGACCGCACTGAATTCCTTCAAGCCACGCGACAATTGGCTGCAGCCGCCGACATTCTAGCCAAGGCTGGACCTGAGGACTCGCGATTCGATGCGTCTCAAATGCTCGCATTTTTTCGCCAATACGACCGTCTCGGCCCCAGGGTCGCTGCCGTCGCGC
>NZ_JARESU010000560.1:0-637 GCF_046027075.1 Paraburkholderia sp. RL18-085-BIA-A
CGAGATAGCGCGTCTCACAAGCCTGTCGCGCAACACGATTAGTAAATATCTGAACATGGATGTTCAGGAGGAGCCGAAGTATCAGCGGCGCTCGCAGCCGACGCGGTTGACGCCGTTTCATGAGGTGCTGGTGCAGGCGCTCAGTGCCGACGCGCGGCGACCGAAGAAGGAACGCCGCACCGCCTGGATGCTGTTCCAGGAGATCAAGGCTGGCGGCTACGACGGTTGTTACTCGCGTGTGACCGATTTCATCCGGGCCTGGCGGCAAGGCGAAGGCAAGGCGGTTTCGAACTCGGCGTTTGTGCCGTTGCGATTCGAGCTGGGCGAGGCATTCCAGTTTGACTGGTCTGAGGAAGGACTGGTTGTCGGCGGCATTTACCGCAAGCTCCAGGTGTCGCACATGAAGCTATGCGCGTCGCGGGCGTTCTGGCTGGTCGCCTATCCGAGCCAGGGGCACGAGATGCTGTTCGATGCCCATACGCGCTCGTTCACGGCCTTCGGCGGGGTGGCCCGCCGGGGCATCTATGACAATATGAAAACGGCCGTAGACAAGGTGCACAAAGGCAAGGGTCGCACAGTCAATCCGCGTTTCGCAGTGATGTGTTCGCACTACCTGTTCGATCCGGACTTCTGCAAC
>NZ_JARESU010000561.1:0-637 GCF_046027075.1 Paraburkholderia sp. RL18-085-BIA-A
ATTGCAGAAGTCCGGATCGAACAGGTAGTGCGAACACATCACTGCGAAACGCGGATTGACCGTGCGACCCTTGCCTTTGTGCACCTTGTCTACGGCCGTTTTCATATTGTCATAGATGCCCCGGCGGGCCACCCCGCCGAAAGCCGCGAACGAGCGCGTATGGGCATCGAACAGCATCTCGTGCCCCTGGCTCGGATAGGCAACCAGCCAGAACGCCCGCGACGCACATAGCTTCATGTGCGACACCTGCAGCTTGCGGTAAATGCCGCCGACAACCAGTCCTTCCTCGGACCAGTCAAACTGGAATGCCTCGCCCAGCTCGAATCGCAACGGCACAAACGCCGACTTCGAAACCGCCTTGCCTTCGCCTTGCCGCCAGGCCCGGATGAAATCGGTCACCCGCGAGTAACAGCCGTCGTAGCCGCCGGCCTTGATCTCCTGGAACAGCATCCAGGCAGTGCGCCGCTCCTTCTTCGGTCGCCGCGCGTCGACACTGAGCGCCTGCACCAGCACCTCATGAAACGGCGTCAACCGGGTCGGCTGGGAGCGCCGCTGATACTTCGGCTCCTCCTGAACATCCATGTTCAGATATTTACTAATCGTGTTGCGCGACAGGCTTGTGAGACGCGCTATCTCT
>NZ_JARESU010000562.1:0-637 GCF_046027075.1 Paraburkholderia sp. RL18-085-BIA-A
AGAACTGGAAATAGCAAGCCCCATTCCCATCCCGGAACTGCGTGTCGTAAAGAACGGTTCAAAGAGTTGCGGAAGATTGGCCTCCTGGATGCCAGCCCCCGAGTCCTTTATTGCCACGACAATATTACCTTCAGGGTCAAGGCGGGACTGAACGATAAGTTCGCGCCTGCCGCTGACGCTCGCCATCGACTGCAGACCGTTGATGATTAGATTGACGAGCACCTGCTGGAGCTGCACACGGTCGCCCAGTATCAGCGGCAGCCCCTTGGCAAGACGGCGTGTCAGCAAGCCACTCTGGCGCTCAACATCCCGCCTGATAAGGGCAATTGCCTCCTCGACCAGGTCGTTGATTGCAATCGGCGCCCGGTCCGGCGGCGCCCCCTTCATGAGCCCCCTCACACGTTGCACGATTTCTGCAGCTCGATTTCCCTGGTCTGTCATCTGTCTCACGCAACCCTCGATTTCTTCCATGTCCGGAGGCTGGCGATGCAGCCAGCGCAGACAGGCTTCACCGCTCGTCACGATGGCGGAAAGGGGCTGCCCCACTTCATGGGCAATGGATGCACTCAGCTCACCAAGCGCCGTTACCCGGCTGACGCGTTCCAGTTCGCTTTGCGCATGCCGCAACCGCTCCTCT
>NZ_JARESU010000563.1:0-636 GCF_046027075.1 Paraburkholderia sp. RL18-085-BIA-A
CGGATGCGACTCGTTGTAGTGGTCAAACGCGATGGCCAGGTTTTGCAACGCCGTTCTCGAGTCCGGCTTGGGCATCCACGAGACGTAGTCTCTCTTCATCGTTTTGACGAAACTCTCGGCCATCCCGTTGCTCTGCGGACTTCTGACCGGCGTCGTGATGGGTTTCAGGCCCACTTTTTTCGAGAACGTCAGCGTCTCCTCGGCAATGTAGCAGGAACCGTTGTCGCTGAGCCATTCGATTTCGTTGTTGGCCTTCAACGCACCATCGAAACGGTTTTCCACAGCCTGAAGCATGACATCACGCACCATGTCACCGGTATAGCCTCCAGTGGTCGCAGCCCAGCTCATGGCCTCCCGGTCGCAGCAGTCGAGTGCAAAGATGACGCGCAGCGGCGAGCCGTCGTCACAGCGGAATTCGAAGCCGTCCGAGCACCAGCGGGTATTGCTCCGGTCCACCGCGACCTTGCCGTCATGCCGGCGCGTTGACTGGGCATGGCGAGGCCGGCGTTCAAGCAGCAGACCGTGGGTATGCATGACCCGATAAACCCGTTTCGCATTAACGCGAGGCTGCCCCTGCGCGTCCCGGTTTCGCCGCAGCAGGGCCCATGCGCGCCGATAGCCGTAAGTAGGTAAATC
>NZ_JARESU010000564.1:0-634 GCF_046027075.1 Paraburkholderia sp. RL18-085-BIA-A
GCGCCATCAAATCTGAAGTGCAACACCTTGCTCGTGTAAGGTGTGCGAATGCAAAAAAGAACTTACCAACAACTGCAGCCCGAAGAACGCGTGACGATTGCAAGCATGAAGCAGCTGGGATCGAGTGTTCGGGCCATGGCCCGAACACTCGGGCGCTCGGCATCGACCGTGAGCCGCGAGCTGGCCAGAAACACCTGTTCTGCCGTGGGCTATGCGTCTGCACCGGCGCACGCGCTTAGCGCGAGTCGACGTGAGGCTGCGCGCCCCTGTCCCAAGCTGCACCCTCAAAGCGTGCCGTGGCGTGTAGTACTCACACTGCTGGAGTGGAAGTGGTCACCCCAGCAGATCTCAGGTACCCTCAAGCGGATGTGGCCCAACGATCCGACGCAGCACGTCTCGCACGAGACCATCTACACCGCCATCTATGCGCAGCCACGCGGTGAGCTGCGCCGCCAGCTTATCGCCTGTCTGCGCCACGGCCACAGCACGCGCATGTCACGTAAGCGCGGCACTGACCGGCGTGGCCAGATCCCCGACATGGTGAGCATCCATGTGCGCCCGCCCGAGGTCGACGACCGGGTGATGCCTGGTCACTGGGAGGGCGACTTCATCAAGGGCGCCGGCAACCAGTCTT
>NZ_JARESU010000565.1:0-633 GCF_046027075.1 Paraburkholderia sp. RL18-085-BIA-A
TCTGAGCGGCTTCGAGGTGCTCGATAGCCTGAGATGGATGAGCGGCGAGTTGAACACCGCCGATCTCTCTACCACCTTTGTCGCAAGAAAACGGTGACGCCCCCGATTTGACGGGTACCGGCCAGGCCTCTTGTACGAAGAAATCGTCTTCTCATGCGCTATCCGCTAACCGTGTCAGTCGAACCAAACTCGATTGACTACAGATAAGATGTCGCTTCGAGATCGTTCACTTGCGCGAACCCCAGCGTCCTTTTTCTGGTCGTGCTTTCAGCGTCTACCTTTTGGCGTCGGTGGCTCTGAAGGACGCGACAGGGACCGATATCTGCGCGCCGCGTGGTCCATCGCGTTCAATGCAGTCAGCGCGGCGCCAGGTCTCACCGTAGTCCTCCTGTCGGTGTCGTTCACGCTGCCGTATCTCGGCCAGGAGCGTTTCGGCATCTGGATGACCATTTCCAGCCTTGCGGTCATCCTTTCCGTGCTGGATTTCGGTGTGGTAAACGGGCTTGTGAACCTTGTCGCGAGTGCCGGCGCAACGGAAGATCATGATCGATTGCGGACCATCGTGACGCGCGGATTGACAGTGCTTGCAGTAATCGGCCTGGTCGCTGCTACCGTACTGATCGCCGCACTATC
>NZ_JARESU010000566.1:0-622 GCF_046027075.1 Paraburkholderia sp. RL18-085-BIA-A
TTTGTCGGCCTCAAAACCGTGCCTCCAATCGATCCCTTCCCCAAGGAGCACTGGAACAAACGCGCCTGCGCTCTGATCGGTGCTTTCAACGGGCCGATCGCAGAGGGCCAGAAACTCATGGCCTCGCTGCTCGAGAAACTGCCCGCCCCACTGTTCAACTGGATGGGCGAGATGCCGTGGACTGCCATCAACAGTCTGTTCGACCCGTTCTTCCCCAAAGGCTTGCAGTGGTACTGGAAGGGCGACTTTGTCAAAGCGCTGCCTGACGAGGCGATCGACGTGCACATCGCGAACGCGCTCAAGGCACCGACCCCCTTCTGCCTGATGCACCTTTACCCCGTAGACGGCGCCGTTCGGCGGGTCCCCAAGGATGCCACGCCGTGGAGCGCGCGCGACGCGTCTTTTTCGATGGTAATTGCCGCGATCAGCCCCGATCCCAAGGACGCCGAGGCGCTTAAGACCTGGGGCCGTGCCTACTGGGGGGCCATCCACCCGTTCAATCTGGAGGGCGCCTACGTCAACTTCCTGGACGCCGACGAGGCTGAGAACCGCGTCGAACTAAGCTACGGCGACAACTACAAGCGCCTTGCCTCGATCAAGGCAAAGTACGATCCCAACAACC
>NZ_JARESU010000567.1:0-615 GCF_046027075.1 Paraburkholderia sp. RL18-085-BIA-A
TAATTTCCACAAGGCTGAACGGAGGACAGACATGAGCCTGGAGAACTGGAACTGGGGAAAGGACGGCAGCCACATCGATCTGGCCACGGTCCGACCGCTCGTCGAGCAGCGGCACGCCGGCAACCGCGTGCGCATGCTGCACCACAACGCGTATCGCTGTCGCAGCGCTGAAGAGACGCGGCATTTCTATGAGGATATCCTCGAGATGCCCCTGGTCGCCGCGCTGTTCGAGCCGCTCAACGCCGTGACCCATGAGCCGGACCCTTATGTACATCTGTACTTCGAACTCGCGGACGGCAGCTGTCTGGCGTTCTTCGACTACCCCGGGCTGTTCCGCCGGGAGAACACGACGTTCGACGAAAACAATCCGTACATGCAGCACATCGCGCTCCAGGTAGATGGGGAGGAGCAGATCGAGTATTACAAGGAGCGCCTCAGCAGGCATGACGTCGAGTACTTCGAACTTGATCATGGCTACTGCCACTCGATCTATTTCTCCGATCCAAACGGCATGCGTGTCGAGTTCACCAGCAACGTCGCGGTTACCGAGCAGTTCTTTGCTGACGCCGCACATACGGCCCACGACGATCTGAAGCGCTGGATGGAGTTGCGCGC
>NZ_JARESU010000568.1:0-589 GCF_046027075.1 Paraburkholderia sp. RL18-085-BIA-A
GATTGTGTCGCGCTAAGGATGCAGGAGTAAAATTCAGGCGGACATTTTCCTGAAGTGAAGCGTGATATGAAGAAGGCAACTGCGAGAAAAGCCCTGCCTGCCGGCGTAGCGAAGGTACTCAAGCGCCTGCACTATCCTCTGGACGTGATCCTGCTGTGTGTGCGGTGGTATGTGGCCTACTCGTTAAGCCTTCGCAATCTCGAAGAGATGATGGCTGAGCGCGGTTTTGAGGTTGACCATTCCAGCGTGCATCGCTGGGTGATCAAACTGGAGCCATTGTTCGAGAAGGCCTTTCGCAGGTACAAACGCCCGGCCGGCAAGAGTTGGAGGATGGATGAAACCTACGTCAAGGTGCGTGGCCAGTGGAAGTACTTGTATCGCGCAGTGGACAAGGCCGGTAATACGGTGGATTTCCTGTTGCGGGCGCATCGCGACAAGGCTGCCGCGTGCCGCTACTTCGAGAAAGCCATCGATCGGAACGGCGCGCCTGAGACCGTGACCATAAATAAAAGCGGTGCCAATCTGGCCGCCCTTCAGGCCATCAACGTTGAACGGAAAACGCCCATCAAGGTCCGGCAGGTCAAGTATC
>NZ_JARESU010000569.1:0-568 GCF_046027075.1 Paraburkholderia sp. RL18-085-BIA-A
TTCAGACGCACCGAAGCGGGCTTGGCGGCAAACCACTTGTCTTCACCCGTGAACGGGTCCTTGCCGAAGCGCTTCTTCTTTGCCGGCACGTCCTGGGCGACAACCTTCAGCAGACCCGGCAGCGTGAACACCTTCGCGCCCTTCTTGTGGACCGACGCGAGCACCGTTTCTTCCAGCGCTGCCATCAAAGCCTTCGCCGCTTTCGGCTCGACACCTGCGTGCTCGGCAAGATGGGTAGCAAGCGAAGCCTTCGTAAACGAGTCCTTGATGGGCTTCAGCGGCGTGGCGTCGACCGCCTTCTTCGTGGCAGGAGTCGCCGTCTTCTTTACCGTCGGCGCCTTCGCTTTTTTCTCGACCGGAGCCACCACTTTTTTCGGAGCCGGCTTTGCTGCAGCTTTCGTTGCCATAGATTCCTCGTCATTGGTCAAAGGTTGGCCCGAGACCCTTGCCTTTGCACAGTCACCGACAATACGCAAAGGTCCAAATCCTCAGGCTGGCGCTAGCGTAGCAATCCGGATGTGAATCTGCAACGGGCGAGCCCCTAAAACAAGGGGTTTTGCGCTGAGAT
>NZ_JARESU010000057.1:0-57403 GCF_046027075.1 Paraburkholderia sp. RL18-085-BIA-A
CGGCCCCCCCCCCCCAACCCCCCGCCCCCCCCCCCGGGCGGGGGGCCCCGCTGCTGCGGGTGAGCGATGGATGACGGCGCGGCTCAAGTCGCCGCCTTGTCGAGTTCCGGGTAGTGCCGGAAGATGCAGGCCTCGTTATGTTCGATGCGCCGCTCCGACTGCAGATACGCGGCGATGTTCGGCCGCTCGATCACCGCGTCGTGCAACGCGGCGAGCCGCGGATAGTGCTCGCCGAAGCGCTTGAGCGCGCGCGGGAACGCGTACAGCAGGCCGTCGATCAACTGGAACATCGACAGGTCGACGTAGGTGAGCGCGTCGCCGACCATGAAGCCGTCGCCGGCCGGATTCTGCTTCAGCACGCGCTCGAAGTACGACATGAACTTCGGAATCCTGTTGTCGATGAAGTCGTGCGCGCGCACCTTCGCGGCGTCTTTCTGATCTTCGTAGTAAAGGGCGCTGGCGAGCGGATGATGCGTGTCATGCGCTTCCGTGACTACGTCGGCGATGGTCAGCTGCAGGCCGTTGGCGACGTAGCGCAGGCTTTCGACCGACGGCGCGAGATTCAGCCGCGGCCCCAGGTAGAACAGGATGTTGGCGGTCTGCGCGATCACCAGATCGCCGTCTTTCAGAAACGGCGGCGCGAACGGCGGATGGGCTTCGTCGCGGCTTTTCATCACGTCCATCATCGCGTCGGTGCCAAGGCCTTCGGACGGCGTGCCGCGCGCCACTTCCACGTAGTCGGCGCCGGCTTCCTCCAGCGCAAGCCGCACGAATTCACCGCGGCCCTGGAGGCCGTCCCAGTAGTAAAGTTCCAGGCTCATCGTTCGATCCTCGTTCCGGTCGCCCATGCGGGTCGCATGACCCAGTTGCATGGGTGGGTTGCAGGAGCAGGTGACGCCAGCAACCAGTATGCCGCGCGAGCGTGACAGATGGGCTCCAGAATGTGCAAAACCCCGCGCGCGGCGGGGTGGGTTCGACAGCGAGGCCGGCTTAGCCGAGCAGGTGCTGGACAGCCCATGTGATTCCCAGTCCACCGGCAACCAGCCACACGTACAGGATCAGGCCGGTGGTCAGCGCACGGGGGCCGGCCTGGCGGATCTGCGAAACGCGCGTTTCCATGCCGAGCGCGGTCATGGCCATGGTCAACGCGAAGGTGTCGAGCGTGTTGAGCGTGCTGGTCGCGGCTTCGGGCAACACGTGCAGCGAGTTGATCACGACGAACGCGAGGAAGCCGAGCGCGAACCAGGGAATCGCCAGCTTGCGCGGGGCGCTGCCGTGGGCGCCGTCCTGCGAGCCCGCTGCCGCCGCACGGCGCGCGGAGCGGTTCACCCACATGCCGACCACCAGCAGCACCGGCACCAGCAGCATCACGCGGGTCATCTTGACGATGGTGGCGATGTGCGTCGCTTCCGGGCTCACGTTGCTGGCCGCGCCGACCACCTGCGCCACCTCGTGAATCGTGCCGCCGAAGAACAGGCCAGCGCCGACCGTGTCGAGATGCAGCCAGCCCGCGTTGAACAGCACCGGGTACAGGAACATCGACAGCGTGCCGAACAGCACCACGCTGCCCACGGCCATCGCGCTCTTGTGCGGCTTCGATTGCAGCGTGGATTCGAACGCGAGCACCGCGGCCGCGCCGCAGATCGCGCTGCCGGCGGCGGTCAAGAGCGCCGTGTCGCGGTCGAGCTTCATGATCTTCATGCCGGCCCAGGTGCCGATGACGAGCGTGCTCACGACGATCAGCACCGATTCCGCGAGGCCCGGCAGGCCGACCTGAGCGATTTCCTGCAGGCTCACGCGCAAGCCGAAGAAGGCGACGGCGATGCGCAGCAGCTTGCGCGCCGAAAAATTGACGCCCGCCGCCCAACTGGCGGGCATGCCGTCCCGCAGCGCGTTGCCGTAAATGGCCCCGGCGACGATACCGACGATCAGCGGGCTCAAGCCCAGACCGGCGATCGCCGGGATCGACGCGATGTGGGTCACGGCCGCGGCGAACAGCGCGACGAAGAGAATGCCGTTCAGCTGCCCGCGCGTGGACGACTGGGCGGGTGTGGCGGCGGTAAGCGGAATGGTTGTGGTGGACATGGCGTAGAGCCCGGTTGACTGACTGGATTCGATGGCGCTAATCCTAAAATAGATATAAGGATATGAAAAATCATGATTTAGAATGTAAAGTATCGGCTCAACTGATATTTCCATTGCCATGACCCCCGATCAACTTATAACGTTCGCCGCCGTCGCCGAGCATCGCAATATCAGCCGCGCGGCCGTGGCGGTGCATCTGTCGCAGCCGGCGGTGTCCGGGCAGCTGCGGCAATTGCAGGACGAGTTCGGCGAGCCGCTCTATCAGCGCGACGGGCGCGGCGTGCGCCTGACACCGGCCGGCGAGCAGCTGGCGAGCTATGCAACGCGGCTGCGCGACACCTGGCGTCAGGCGCATGCGTACCGCGACGCGCTGCGCGGCCTCAAGCAGGGCACCTTGCGGATCGGCGCGAGCACCACGCCGGCGAGCTACCTGCTGCCGTATCTGATCGCCGACTTTCATCGCCGTTATCCGGACGTGACCGTGCATACCGCCAACGGCAACACCACGGAGATCGTCGATGCGCTCGGCTCGGTGGACATCGCGATGATCGAGGGGCCGGTCGGCGCCGATCTGCCGCCGGACACCGCCGTGCACGCATGGCGCGAGGACGAGATCGTCGCGATCGTGCCGCGCTCTCATCCATTGGCGCAAGCGGGCGAGGGTGGACGCGCGGATCTGGCGGCGTTCGCCACGCATCGGCTGGTGTTGCGCGAGGCGGGCTCGGCGGTGCGGCAGATCGTCGAGCGCGCGTTCGCGCGGGCGGGCGTGCCGATGCGCGTGGCGCTGGAGATTGCCGGCGTCGAAGGGGTGAAGGAGGCGGTGCGGGCCGGCATGGGCATTGGCTTCGTGTCCGGCATGTCGATGCGTCATGAAGACGGTGCGCTATGCCGGCTGTCGCTGGGTCCGGAGCCGCTGACGCGCCGTCTGTCGATCCTCGTCCCCTACGCGAGTGCGCCGTCGCGCGTGGTCGAGCAGTTTCTCGCACTCTGTCTCGCCGATAGCGGCTGAACGGGGCAGCCGTGCCCAGCGCGCCTGGGGATTTCCTCTATGGTGCATGCGGCGGGTCTCGGCGCACTATTCGGGCATCGCAAGCGCTTCGGCGCTTTTTTTCGAAGCGGATTTGGAACCGGTTCCAAGACCGATTCGAATATTGCCAGCAGGACAGAACTGAGTAGATTCGACATGGCTGACGTGATTGACATCGTGATCGTCGCAAGCGCATTCGGGATGGATGCGGTCCGCGCGCAGGGTCATCTGAAGTGTGCACAGGCGAGCCGGCTTGCCGGCGCGGCGGGCTTCGAGGTGCGCCGCGAGCTGTTGGCCGACGAGGCCGACGCCGCGCCGCAGCGCTTGCGCGCGCTCGGCGGCGCGATTGCCGAACTGGGCTTGTGGTCAGTATTTTCGACGCCCGCGTCGCTGTACACGGTCGATGGCCGGTTCGACGCCGCTGCGCTGGGTCTCGCGCTCGACGAAGCGACCGCGCTCGGTGCGCGCTTCGTCAAGCTGCAACTGGGCGGGTTCGTGCGCGACGCGGCCGGCGCGGCAATTGCTGGGCAGATGCAGGGTTCGAATGTGCGGCTGGTCGTGGAAAACGGGCAATTGGCCGAAGGCGGCTCGCTCTCGCAGTTCGTCGGGCTATTCGACGCGCTGGCGCGCGAAGAGCACGCGGACGTGCTCGGCATGACCTTCGACATCGGCAACTGGGCATGGCGCGGCGTCGCGCCGCTCGACGCGGCCGCACAACTCGCGCCGCACGTCGAATACATCCATTGCAAGGCGACGGTGGGCGAAGGCGCGCGGCGCTTTCCCGCCGCGCCGGCCGCCGACGATGCGCGCTTCATCGCGGTGCTCGACCGCTTGCCGCGCGACGTGCCGCGCGGCATCGAATTTCCGTTCGATGCAAGTCGTGTCGAGGCGGACGCGGCCCACTACGTCAAATGGCTGGCTGCGGTTTGATAGGCGGCTGGAACCTGAGAGAACAAGCAGTACCTGGAACGGTGGGTGGCGCGGGACTCGCAGCAAAAAGGACGGGACGACGTTCGGCATAACGCCCGGCGAGGCGGACCGCAAAAACGCACGGCAAGCACAGACGCATAGCAATCGCCAACGCACCGTGACCCCAAGGCCAACCACCCGCAAACCGGGCACCGAAACCCGTAGCAAAACGCACAACCCGCAGCAAAAGCAACACGTAGGAGCAAGCATGAACACCCCAGGCGCAGCACTCGATGTCATCACCTACGGCGAAGCGATGGCCATGTTCGTCGCCGCTGAAACCGGCCCGCTGGCCGGCGTGGGGCAATTCACGAAGCGCATCGCCGGCGCGGATCTGAACGTTGCGATCGGTTTGTCCCGGCTCGGTTTCAAGGTGGGCTGGATGAGCCGCGTCGGCAACGATTCGTTCGGCCAGTACGTGCGCGACACGTTGTCGAAAGAGGGCATCGATCAGCGTTGCGTCAGCACCGACGAACGCTATCCCACCGGCTTCCAGCTCAAGTCGAAAAACGACGACGGCAGCGATCCGGCGGTCGAATACTTCCGCAGGGGCTCAGCGGCGAGCCACCTGTCGCTCGCCGACTACGCGGCGGATTACGTGCTGCCGGCACGGCACCTCCATCTGACCGGCGTCGCGCCCGCGATCTCGGCAAGCTCGCGGGAACTCGCGTTCCATCTCGCGCGGGAAATGCGCGCTGCCGGCAAGACGATTTCGTTCGACCCAAATCTGCGCCCGACGCTGTGGCCGTCGCGCGCCGCGATGGTCGAGGGTCTGAACGCGCTCGCCGCGCTGGCCGACTGGGTGCTGCCCGGCAGCGGCGAGGGCGAGATCCTGACTGGCTACACCGAGCCGCAGGACATCGCCGGGTTCTATCTGGAGCGCGGCGCGCGCGGCGTGATCGTCAAGCTCGGCGCGCACGGCGCCTACTTCCGCACCGCTGATGGCTCGGGCGTAATCGCCGCGAAGCCGGTCGCGAACGTAGTGGACACGGTCGGCGCGGGCGACGGTTTCGCGGTCGGCGCGATCAGCGCGCTGCTCGAAGGCAGGCCGTTGCCGCAAGCGGTGGCGCGCGGCAACCGCATCGGCGCGCTGGCGATCCAGGTGATCGGCGATTCGGAAGGCCTGCCGCACCGCGCCGAGCTCGACGCGCTCGAACTGGCCGATGCAAACGCCACCGCCACCGCAACACCCGTCGTATCCGCGGCCTGAACGCACACTCGTCGTCCGCTTTCACCCCGGCCGACTTGATAGCAGCAAGAGCGCCCACAGCGCCCGCCTCACTGTCCATCATCGTTTCGGGAAGCCGTCAGCAACTATCTTGCATGGGACCAGAGTAGGCGCTGAAGCGCCAACTCAACTATCTTGGATGGGACCAGAGTAGGCGCTGAAGCGCCAACTCAACTTATTTGCATGGGACCAGAGTAGGCGCTGAAGCGCCAACTCTGGTCGACAAAGGAGACACTCATGACCTCATCACTCGCGATTCGCCGTTGGTGGACGATCATGCCGATCGTATTCATCACGTACAGCCTCGCCTATCTGGATCGCGCGAACTTCGGCTTCGCGTCGGCCGCCGGCATCAACCAGGATCTCGGCATCAGCAAGGGACTGTCGTCGCTGATCGGCGCGCTGTTCTTCCTCGGCTATTTCTTCTTCCAGATTCCCGGCGCGATCTACGCGGAACGGCGCAGCGTGAAGAAGCTCGTGTTCTGGAGCCTGATCCTGTGGGGCGGCTGCGCGGCGCTCACGGGCATGGTCAGCAATATTCCGTCGCTGATGGTGATCCGCTTCCTGCTAGGCGTCGTCGAAGCCGCCGTGATGCCCGCGATGCTGATCTTCATCAGCAACTGGTTCACCAAGAGCGAGCGCTCGCGCGCCAACACCTTCCTGATTCTCGGCAATCCGGTGACGGTGCTGTGGATGTCGGTGGTATCGGGCTACCTGGTGCATTCGTTCGGCTGGCGGCAGATGTTCATCGCCGAGGGCGCGCCCGCGATCATCTGGGCCGTGTGCTGGTGGTTCATCGTGCAGGACAAGCCGCAGCAGGTCTCGTGGCTCACCCAGCAGCAGAAGGACGATCTCGCCGAAACGCTGCGCGCCGAGCAGGCCGCGATCAAGCCGGTGCGCAATTACAGCGAAGCGTTTCGCACGCCCGCGGTAGTCAAGCTGTGCGCGCAGTATTTCTGCTGGAGTATCGGCGTGTACGGTTTCGTGCTGTGGCTGCCGTCGATCCTCAAAAACGGCTCGACGCTCGGCATGGTCGAAACCGGCTGGCTGTCGGCGCTGCCGTATCTGGCCGCAACCATCGCGATGCTTGCAGCTTCGTGGGCATCGGATAAACTCAATCGCCGTAAAGTGTTCGTGTGGCCGTTCCTGCTGGTCGGCGCGGTGGCGTTCGCGGCGTCGTATGCGCTCGGCTCCACGCATTTCTGGCTCTCGTATGCATTGCTGGTGATCGCGGGCGGCGCGATGTACGCGCCCTATGGGCCGTTCTTCGCGATCGTGCCGGAGCTGTTGCCGAAGAACGTCGCGGGTGGCGCGATGGCGCTGATCAACAGCATGGGCGCGCTCGGTTCGTTCGTCGGCTCGTATGTGGTCGGCTATCTGAACGGCGCGACCGGTTCGCCCTCGGCATCGTACGCATTCATGAGCGTGGCGCTGATCGCCGCCGTGATCCTGACGCTGATCGTCAAGCCGCAGCCGCTCACCCAGGCGCCCACTCTCGCCACCCCGTTGCAAGGAAAATAAGCTGATGAAGAAGATCGTCGTCTGGAAGTCGCTGCCCGAAGATGTGCTCGCGTATCTGCAACAGCATGCGGAAGTGGTACAGGTCGATCCCGAGCGGCACGACGCGTTCGTCGCCGCGTTGCGCGAGGCCGACGGCGGCATCGGCGCGAGCGCGAAGATTACCCCGGCTATGCTCGAAGGCGCGAGCGGCCTGAAGGCGCTGTCGACCATTTCGGTGGGCTTCGACCAGTTCGATGTCGCCGACCTCACGCGCCGCGGCATCGTGCTCGCGCACACGCCGGACGTGCTGACCGAATCCACCGCCGACACTGTGTTTTCGCTGATCCTCGCGTCGGCGCGCCGGGTGGTCGAACTCGCCGACTGGGTCAAGGCGGGGGAGTGGCGCACAAGCATCGGACCGGCCCAGTTCGGCGTCGACGTGCAGGGCAAGACGCTCGGCATCGTCGGGCTGGGGCGGATCGGCGGCGCGGTCGCGCGGCGCGCGGCGCTCGGCTTCAACATGCAGGTGCTGTACACCAACCGCAGCGCGAATCCGCATGCCGAGCAGGCCTACGGCGCGCGGCGCGTCGAGTTGCCGGAATTGCTCGCGAGCGCCGACTTCGTCTGTCTGCAGGTGCCGCTCACGCCCGACACGAAGCATATGATCGGCGCGGCCGAACTGAGATCGATGAAGAAGAGCGCGATCCTGATCAATGCGTCGCGCGGCGCGACCGTCGACGAACAGGCACTGATCGAGGCGCTGCAAAACGGCACGATTCACGGCGCGGGGCTCGACGTGTTCGACACCGAACCTTTGCCGGCCGACTCGCCGCTGCTGAAGCTCGCGAACGTGGTCGCGCTGCCGCATATCGGCTCGGCGACCCACGAGACGCGTCATGCGATGGCGCGCAACGCGGCGGAGAATCTGGTCGCCGCGCTCGACGGCAAGTTGACGACCAACATCGTCAATCGCGACGTACTGGCGAAGTGAGCGGGCATGAGCGAGGCGACCCTGGCGACTCCGCGCGGGAATAGCTAATGAGCACGCCGCTACAAACCACCCCGCGCCGCGCAACGATCACCGATGTCGCGCGCGAAGCCGGCACCGGCAAGACCAGCATCTCGCGCTATCTGAACGGCGAGATGAGCGTGCTGTCGCCGGAATTGCGCGCGCGCATCGAAGCCGCGATCGCCCGCCTCGACTATCAGCCGAACCAGATGGCGCGCGGCCTCAAGCGCGGCCGCAACCGGTTGATCGGCATGTTGCTCGCCGATCTGACGAATCCGTACACAGTCGAAGTGCTGCAAGGCGTGGAAGCGGCGTGCCACGCGCTCGGGCTGATGCCGCTGATCTGCCATGCGGCGAATGAAGTGGAGATGGAGCGGCGCTATCTGCAACTGCTGACCACGTATCGCGTGGAAGGCGTGATCGTCAACGCGCTGGGCGTGCGCGAGGAAACGCTGCGGCCGGTCGGCGGCGGCGGAATTCCGGCGGTGCTGGTCGACCGTCTGGTGGACGGCCTCAGCGCCGACATGGTCGGCCTCGACAACCGGGCCGCCGCCGAACTCGGCACGCGTCATCTGCTGGAGCAGGGTTTCGACGATATCTGGTTCGTCGTTCAGCCGTTTGAGCAGGTCAGTTCGCGGCAACTGCGCGAGCTGGCGTTTCGTGACGCGATGCGTGCTCAGAGTGCCACGCGCGCGCATACGCTCGTGCTGGATCTCGCGGACACGGCCGCAATCGAGCGCAGCCTTGCCGAACTGGACCGCGCGATCGAGGCGGGCGGCAGCGATCGCGCCATGGGCAAGGCAGGCAACAAAGGCAACGCAGGCACCACAGGCACCACAGGCACCACAGCACGCGTCGCATTGTTCGCGGCCAACGCCCCCGTCGCGCTGCGACTCGCGCTGCATCTGAAAGCGCGTTACGGCGCCGGCTGGCAGACACGCGTCGCGCTCCTTTCCATCGACGACCCCGACTGGGCCGAGCTGGCCGGCATCACGACGATCCGTCAGCCGACCTACGAGATCGGCTATCGCGCCGTCGAGTTCCTGCACGAGCGTATCGAAGGCGTGCAAAGCACCGTGCGCGACTGTCTTTTGCCGGGCGAGCTGATCGTCCGCGCATCAACTTCGCGCTGATCTGCGATCATTCGGGCTGCGACGCGCAGCGGGTGCGCGCCGGTCATCGCAAGGAAACTCATGGTTGTTGCACCGCTTACCCTCTCGAGCCTCGCCGTCGCGACGTTGTTCGTCGCCGCATTACCCTTTCTGATCTACCGGCGACTGCGCCGGCCGCTCGCGCTGCAGCCGCGCGACGCGATCGCCGGCATCGCCGTGTTCGCGCTGTTCGCGATGGTGATCGAGCGCGCGTTGAACGACTACGTGCTGCATCGAAACGAGGCGACCGCCACGTTCCTGTCGAATCCGCTCGCGTTCGTCGTGTATGGCGCGCTGGTTGCGGGCGTGTGCGAGGAAGTGGGGCGGTTCATCGGCATGCGGCTGCTGCTCAGGCGCGCCGCGGCGAAGTCCGCGATTACAGCCAGCGCCGTGCGCGCCGATGACGGCACCGCGCTGACCTACGGCCTCGGTCACGGCGGCGCGGAAGCGTGGATGGTCGGCGTGCTGGTGCAGATTCAATGGCTGTTGTTCGCGGTGTTCGAAAACCGCGGCCAGCTCGACGGCTACCTGAGCAATCTGCCGCCCGACTCGCTGATGCGCATTCACCTGATTCTCGCCAGCCTGACTCCGCAGACGGCCGGCATTTTCGCGCTCGAACGGACGGCCGCACTGGTGTTTCAGATCGGCTTGTCGGTGCTGATGTGGCGCGGCGTGCGAGCGGGCTGGCGCGGTATCCTGCCGCTCGCGATCGTGTTGCATGCGCTCGTCGACGTGCCCGCCGCCTTGTTCCAGGCGCAACTCGTGCCGCTCGCCGCGGTGGATGCCGTGTATGCGCTGGGCGCGGTGATCGTCGCGGGCCTGCTGATGCGGACCTTCAGGCAACGCGCGGCAACCGCGTGATGCGGTGCCTCGCGAAAGCCTTGGTCCATGCCTAAAATCCGCCTGCTTTTTCCGGCCCACCTTCAGAACATCTTCCGGCAGACCCCATGGAAGCTTACCAATACGACTGCGCCAATCCCGAGTTCGAGGAGCTGGCGCGCGTGATCAGCGATCTGTTCCCCGAGCAGACACAGTTCATTCAGCGTGCGGCCGAGGACGGCACGCCGACGCTGGCGATTCACTGGGTGGCGATGCGTTTCGGCGCGACCGCGCGCCGCATCGTGATGACCGTGGCGATCGCGCCGGCCGCGCTGGCGCGTTACCGGGCGATGCCGGCACGGCTGCGCGGGCGCAGTTTCGCGGTGTTGCGCGCGTATGTCGAAGCGAGTCTCGGCTCGCTCGAAGAGCAGTATGCGAACGGCGAGCCGGTGCCGCGCGACGTCATCGTGGAGTTAGACGACGAGTTCGCCTGAGACGGCTCAGTCCGCGCGCCGGTAGACCTTCGCGAAGCGCGCGGCCTGGACCACGCCGTAGTCGCCGGGGGCGTACTGCATGATCCAGTCGCCGGCGGCGCCGCGCAGCACGTCGCCGCCGTTTGCGGAACGCGCGAGCGAGAACGCTTCGTTCATCTGTCTGGCGAGCACGACGGCGGGGCGGTTGCGATACGCACCCGGTTCGCCGTGCGCGAGCGTGGTGTCGGCGGGAATGTACTTGGCGTCGAAGCGCTCGCGCGACACGACCCAGCGGTCGCCCGTCGATCCGGTGATCAGCGCATCGCCGCGCAGATAGCGGTTCGGGCCTTCGAGGCTCATCAGTTCGCCTTCGACGGCGGCAAATTCGACGCTTACCGTTTCGTCTTTGACGACGCGTTGCGCTTGGGCGTCCTGGCGCAGATCGATATTTTTGAGTTCGGTCATGAAGCGGGAGGTGAGGCGGGTGAGCGTGGAAATATGACCAGCGGCGCTTCGGCCTGGTGTTCCAGCCGAGGTGTGGGCCGTGGCCGTGGTGCTCTGTAGCCGCGTACCCGCATCATGCCAGATGCATCTGGCGGCCGGCTTGTTTTGCTTTCTGTCAGGTTATTTTGCGATAGGCGGGATGAGCCGCCAATCGCAAAAGAATCCGACGGCGCGCAGCGCGAAAAACCGCGTTGCGCGCCGGATAACTCGCTTCTTACGGCTTCATCGTCGCGTCGCTGGCGGGCGCCGCATCACCGGCCTTGCCCTTGCCATGGTGACGATGATGACCGCCGCCCGGTTGATGGAACGTCGTGTCGGCCAGCTTCTTCTGCTCCGGCGACAGACTGTTGTACAGCGGCTCGAATGCGTCGACCAGTTTCTTCATGCCATCCGCATGCGCTTGCGCGATTGTCGCGTACTGCTTCATGTCTTCGAGCGCGGTTACGTTGGTAGCGGCCTTACGTTCCTGGAACAGCTGGCCCATTGTTTCGCCGTTGGCGCGCATCACGTTGGCGAACGCGTTCCATTGCGTTTCCTGCGCCTGCGTGATCTTCAGTTGCGTATGCAGATAGGCGATGCGGTCTTCGACGTTGCGCTCATGACCGGCCTTGCTGGCGGGCGCGGAAGCGGCGCCTGCGGGTGCCGAGGCCGGTGCGGAAGTCTGTGCGAACGCGCCGCTCATGGAAATGGCGGTGGCCAGCATTACCAGTGCTTTTTTCATCGAAACTCCTGATGTCTGTTCGAATTGGGACAAGGCGGGTGGCGAGCGGCCCGCTACGCGTCGACCGTTGGTGACGCACGGCGGCCGGCTGCCCCATTTCGCCGTCGCCGCTATTAGTATCACGATATCCGTCCAATGCGGCTCTTATGCGACAAACGCTTACAACCGAAACGAAAGGGAAATAGCCAGCGCTTGGGTTTCCTTTCGCTAACTTTTCGTCGCCATGATCGAAGCGGGCGCTTGGGAGCGGGACCGGCTTCTGCGACATTTCGTGGGCTACGGCGGTCAAAGGTGCGCGCGGCTGTCGTGCATGCCGGGGCTCGCACCAGCTTCAGCGGTTTCGCATGCAAGCGTTTCGGCGCATGAGCTTCATCGCCGCCTCCAATCGCCACCCCGCGCCGCAGACGCGCGATAATCCGCTCCACCGTTGACCAACTCCTCTCTGCCTCGATGAGACCTCCGCGCCTCGACCAGCTCGACGACCTCGACCGCAACCTCGTTGCAATGCTGCAAGCCAACGCGCGCGAAAGCGTCGCCAGTCTCGCCCGCCAGCTCGACGTGGCGCGCACCACCGTGATCTCGCGAATTGCGCGGCTCGAGCGCAGCAACGTGATCGCCGGCTATGGCGTGCGGCTCGGCCAGGACGTGCTCGATTCGAGCATCGTCGCGTACGTCGGCATCATCATCGCGCCGAAGCACGGGCCGGCCGTGCAGAAGCGCCTGGGGAAGATGCCGGAAGTGCAGTTGCTGTGCGCGGTGAGCGGCGAGTTCGACTACGTCGCGTGGCTGCGCGCCGACTCGCCCGATCGGCTGAACGATCTGCTCGATCAGATCGGCGGCATGGAAGGCGTGGAGCGGACCACGACCTCGATCATCCTCGCGCGCAAGATCGACCGCGGGATGGTGTGAACGCGCACACGGCGCAGATGCTTGCTGTGCGTTTGCGGATATTTGCTGACCTCTGCCAACGGCCATTTACGCGATTTTTATACCGTTTCGTCAGATCGACTGACGTGGCCGTCATAACGTCGAACTTCATGGTCATAACGCAGCATTTTGCGCGTATGAACTGTTTTTGCTTCTCCCTACACTGTTGCTCAAGGGTTCAGCCCGCCGGGCGCCGCGCGTGAAGCGCAGCGCACTTCCCAAGCTGGAGACAGCACACAGATAACAAGGAGAAGCGCATGAAAGTAGCCATTGTGGGTGCCGGTCTGATCGGACATACGATCGCGCATATGTTGCGTGAAACCGGCGACTATGAAGTCGTTGCCTTCGACCGCGAGCAAGCCACGCTCGACAAGCTCGCCGCCCAGGGCATTCCGACACGCCGCGTCGATTCTGCCGACGCCGCCGCGCTGCGCGCCGCGATACAAGGCTTCGACGCGCTCGTCAACGCGCTGCCGTATTACCTCGCGGTAAACGTGGCGGCGGCCGCCAAGGGCGCGGGCGTGCATTACTTCGATCTGACCGAGGACGTGCGCGCCACTCACGCGATCCGCGCGATCGCCGACGACGCCGAGCATGCGTTCATGCCGCAGTGCGGTCTCGCTCCGGGCTTCATCGGCATTGCCGCGCACGAACTGGCGAACCGCTTCAGCGAAATCCGCGACGTCAAGATGCGCGTCGGCGCGCTGCCGGAGTTTCCGACCAACGCGCTGAAGTACAACCTGACGTGGAGCGTCGACGGTCTGATCAACGAATACTGCCAGCCGTGCGAAGCGATCCGCGAGAGCCGCACGCAATGGGTGCAGCCGCTCGAAGGCCTCGAACATTTTTCGCTCGACGGCACCGAGTACGAAGCCTTCAACACGTCGGGCGGTCTCGGCACGCTGTGCGAGACGCTGGCGGGCCGGGTCGAATCGCTCGACTACAAGTCGGTGCGCTATCCCGGTCACCGCAATCTGATGCAGTTCCTGCTCGAAGACCTGCGTCTTTCGAGCGACCGCGACACGCTCAAGACCATCATGCGCCGTTCGGTGCCGGCGACCGCGCAGGACGTCGTGCTGGTGTTCATCACGGTGAGTGGCATGCGCGACGGTCAACTGGTGCAGGAAGTGTTCACCCGCAAGATTTTCGCAAAGACCGTGTGCGGTGTGCCGATGAGCGCGATCCAGATCACCACGGCCGGCGCGATGTGCGCGGTGCTCGATCTGTTCCGCGAACAGAAGCTGCCGCAAAAGGGCTTCGTGCGTCAGGAGCAGGTGTCGCTGCGCGACTTCCTCGCGAACCGCTTCGGCCAGTTGTACGAAGGGCAGTCGCTGGATGCGATGGCGACGGTGTAACACCCGGCAGTCGAGGGCCGTGGGATGGCGCGGCGGTGTGTTGCGCCGTCGCGCTGAACGACAAAAGGCCCCATAGAGGGCCGTGCGAAAGAGTCGTACAGAAGGGTCGTAGAGATAGCACCGGCAATGCCCCGCCTCGCGGGGCATTGCCGTTTCAGGGACGCCGCCGCTAGCTAGACCGGCACCGGCGGCATCATCACGCACGCCGCCTGCGGCTCGCCGACGATGCGCGCGAGCAACGCCTCGTAATCCTCGGGCCTTGGCGCGGTGTTGTCGAACATCAATAGATCGTCGCAAATCGCGCCGCTGGGCACGAAGCGACGCTGCCGGTACTCTTCCCAGTGCGCGAGCTTGTACGCGTCGTTCGGATCCGCACGATCGACGATCCGCTGCCGCGCCGTCTCTTCCGACGTATGAACCCACACGACGCGCAGCGCCACGTCCGCGCCGACGCCGAGCCAGGCGCGATCGAACAGGCGCCGCTCGCGCACTTCGCGCGACAGCGGCCCGACCACCAGCGCGCTGACGCCGAGTTCGAGGTTCTCGCGCGCGGTGTCGATGAGGCAGCGGTACTCGGGGTCACGCAGATGCTGGAGAAAAAGCGGGCTGTCGCGGTCGTTCGGGTCGCCGGTCAGCATCGCCATGGCGGCCGCGCTATAACCGCCGAACAGCGTGTCCTTGTCGAGCAGGCAGAAGGGCGCGCCGCTCGCTTGCATCAGCGGGCCGATCAGCTTCTTCGCGAGCGTGGTCTTGCCCGTGCCTGCGTGACCGCAAAAGAAGACCAGATGCTTCACGCAGGCTTGTCCCCGGCAGCGGTGGACGGTGTGGCGGCGGTGGCGCCGGGCGGTGGATCGCGCGAGAACTTGCCGTTGGTCTCCAGCCACAGCGCGTTGATGATGCCGAAGCCCAAGGCCACGCCGACGCCGAGAATCCAGGTGAAATACCACATAGCAGTCTCCTTGCTTGCAGGTCCGGCGACGCGGACGGCGCAATCTGCATGCCGCCCAGCCGGGACGGCACGCTCGAACCGAGGGTAAATCGCGCAACGCGAAGCGCGCACGGCACGGCCCTTTTGCAGCGATCATGAAGAAGAACTCGACGCCATGCAAGAGGGCGGGTATGGGCTGTTCGGCCCGGCTGGCGGAACGCCCGCGCGTTGCAATCATGCATGGCAACGACGCGGCGCGGGAGTCAGGATCGCCAGGTATCGCGTCACGTGCCGATAAGAAGAGGAATCGCGATCAATCACAAGGGGAAGGCCGTATGCCGATGCGCTTGCATTGCCACTGCAAAGCCGCGCTGGTCACGCTCGTCATCGCCGTCACGCTTCTCTGCGGGATGCTTGCCGGTTGCGCGTCGACCCGGGCCGAGCCGGTGCCGTCCGCGCGCATCGTGCGGCCCGGCTGTACGGAACCGGCGGCGGGACTCGTCGCGGCGGATGTCCGGCGCGAGCGCTCGCGCGACGTGATCGTGCGGTTTCGCGATGCGCTGGTGTAGGTCGACGGCGAGCAGGTCACCGACGTGACGAACGGCGAACACGTGGTCTTTTATCTGAGCCGCGGCACGCATCGGATCGGCGTGTCGACGCAGTTCGACCCGGTCGTCGAACTGCACTTTCTGGTGACGGCCGACCCACGCTTTACGAACCGCGCGTTGGTCACGTTCAACGAAGATCATCGCATCATGCTGCACCGCGTGGCGCAGTAGCCGTTAGGGAATACGTGTGTTCGACGCCTGCCCCGCAAGGTTTAACAATTGGATACGTGACGTTTTCGCGGCCCCGCTTAACATGGCGGCTAGCGCTCATTCGTCAACGCAGACCTGACGTAAGGCTTACGCACAGGGCGAGGCCGGCTGGTCTGCTTCCGTTTTCAAGGTAATCCGAACATGCTGATCAATTGCGCCGCCTACCAGGACGGTCGGAAGCTCGCCGATATCGACGTGGATAGCATCAGCGACTACGTGGCGCGGCCCGAGTGCTTCGTCTGGGTCGCGCTGAAGGACCCGGGGCCGGGCGAACTGGCCGTGATGAAAAAGGAGTTCGGCCTGCACGAACTCGCGATCGAGGACGCGCAAAACGGCCATCAGCGTCCCAAGATCGAGGAGTACGGCGAGTCGCTGTTCGCCGTGATGCATACGGTCGAGGTGGATGAAGAGGGCGAACTGGTGCTCGGCGAAGTCGACGTGTTCGTGGGGCGCAACTACGTGCTGTCGGTGCGCCGCGGCACGCGCGCCGGCTTCCAGAACGTTCGCGCGCGTTGCGAGCGCGAGCCGCGCCTGCTCAAGGAAGGCTCGGCCTTCGTGCTGTACGCGCTGCTCGACGATGTCGTCGATCGCTACTTCCCGATCGTCGAAGCGATGAACACCGAGATCGAAGCGCTCGAAGACCGCATTTTCGAGCGCAACGATTCGGCTGCGGCGCGCGCGGTCATTCAGGATCTGTACTCGTTAAAGCGCCGCCTCGTGATCCTGCAGCATCATATTTCGCCGCTGCTGGAAGCGGTCGGAAAATTGACCGGCGGGCGCACTCCGAGCGTCTGCCATGGCATGCAGGCGTACTTCCGCGATGTCTACGACCATCTCGAACGGATCGTCAGAACCATCGACGGCCGGCGCGAAATGGTCGTCACCGCGGTGCAGATCAATCTCGGCATGATCTCGCTCACCGAGAGCGAGGTGACCAAGCGGCTCGGGTCGTTCGCGGCGCTGTTCGCGGTGCCCACCATGATCGCCGGCATCTACGGGATGAACTTTCAGAACATCCCTGAGCTGCACTTCAGATTCGGCTATCCGCTATGTCTGGGGATCATGCTGCTGGTCGACCTCATACTGTTCCGGCGCTTCCGCAAGGCAGGCTGGCTCTAGCGCGTTCGCCGGATCGCGCTCACGGTCGAGGCCACGTATGGCCATTCACGACCATTGATGGCCTTTCACGCCACGCCGGCGCATGTTCATGCGGCCGCTCGCCCAGCTCGCGTCTCGCTCGCCTCGTATTGTCCCGGCTTGCACCGCACGCAATAAAAGGCCAGCATAGGCGGCCCGCCGGCTGTCTATCTTGCGGCCGGTGGCAAAACCGCCACGCATGGACCGAGCGAGGGACCCCTGCCACACGCTGCCTGCCGGCGCGCTTATCCAGCCCGCCGGCCTGAATCGATCGAGCGCCGCGCGTCGCCGCAGCCTGCTGCGCGCCGATGCACCGCACCACGGCCGATCGTTGACATTCCGAAAGGTCTGCGTTGAGAATAGGCCTCGCAAACGTTTGCGCGCCATGAAAAATATGGCTCGAACCCGAGCCCGAAAAACCTGGAGATACGCATGAGCCATCGCATTCGCCGTCGCATTCTCACCGCCGCAATCCTTGCCACCGCTAGCGCTGCGCTGCCGTTTTCCGCCGCGTACGCGCAAAACGCTCCCGCCCATAAACCGAAGATTGCGCTGGTCATGAAGTCGCTTGCCAACGAATTCTTCCTGACCATGGAAACCGGCGCGAAGGACTACCAGAAACACAATCCCGGCCAGTTCGACCTGATCACCAACGGCATCAAGGACGAGACCGATACCGCGAACCAGATCCGCATCGTCGAGCAGATGATCGTCTCGAAGGTCGACGCGATCGTGCTGGCGCCGGCCGACTCGAAGGCGCTCGTGCCGGTCGTCAAGAAGGCGGTGGATGCGGGCATCATTGTCGTGAATATCGACAACCGGCTCGACCAGGACGTGCTCAAGTCGAAAGACCTGAACGTGCCGTTCGTCGGTCCGGATAACGCGAAGGGCGCGCAGATGGTCGGCGACTACCTGGCCAAGCGGCTGAAGGCGGGCGACGAGGTCGGCATTCTCGAAGGCGTGTCGACCACCACCAACGCGCAGCAGCGCACGGCGGGCTTCAAGGCCGCGATGCAGACGGTCGGCGCGAAGGTCGTGTCGGTGCAATCCGGTGAGTGGGAAATCGACAAGGGCAATGCGGTGGCCTCGGCCATGCTCAACGAGTACCCGAATCTGAAGGCTCTGCTGGCCGGCAACGACAACATGGCGATCGGCGCGGTCTCGGCGGTGCGCGCGGCGGGCAAGCAGGGCAAGGTGCTGGTGGTCGGCTATGACAACATCAACGCGATCAGGCCGATGCTGAAGGACGGCCGCGTGCTCGCCACCGCCGATCAATACGCGGCCAAGCAGGCCGTGTTCGGCATCGACACCGCGCTGAAGGCGCTCAGCGAGCACAAGAACCAGTCGCAGCTGTCCGGCGTGGTGGAAACGCCGGTTACCCTCGTGACCAAATAAGCGCCGTTCACCCGGCGTCGAAGTCGGCGCCGGGACTGCGGATTCGTCGGTTCGCGCCGGCGCCGTTGCATGCTGTGGAACGGCCCATGAAGCGGGCCATGATGTGACGCCAGACGTGCGAATCCGCCGCTATTCAACAAACGCTCAAAAGGCGCTCAAGAATCCGCGCGCGCCGCCGTTAATTCCAGAGGTAAGCGTCATGACGGCGGTGCGCGCGGCGGGAGGCTAAGCGGCCGTTAGCGCCTGCGCATTCCGCGCATTGGGCTGCGCATTGGGCCGACATGACACGTGACGGCCGTCGACGGCTTCATTCGAGCGAATCGCATGAGGCCGCGAGGGCCGCCATGGAACCAGGATCGCGATGGATTCAACCGACCACGAAGTCTTGCCTGTCGTCTTGTCCGTCAGCGGCATCGGCAAGACCTATGCCGAGCCGGTGCTCGCCGACGTCTCGCTGGCGCTGCGCGCCGGCGAGGTATTGGCGTTGACCGGTGAGAACGGCGCTGGCAAGAGTACGCTGTCCAAAATTATCGGTGGGCTGGTCGAGCCTACCACCGGCACGATGCGCCTCGGCGGCGAGCCCTATGCGCCGGCGAGCCGCACCGAGGCCGAGGCGCTCGGCGTGCGCATGGTGATGCAGGAACTGAACCTGCTGCCGACCTTGTCGGTGGCCGAGAACCTGTTCCTGAACCGCCTGCCGCGCGTGGGCGCCTTCAGCTTCGGCTGGATCGACCGCCGCAAGCTGCGCGACGACTCGCGTCACGCGATGGCGCAAGTCGGGCTCGACGCGATCGATCCCGACACGCTGGTCGGCGAGCTCGGCATCGGGCATCAGCAGATGGTGGAGATCGCGCGCAACCTGATCGACGACTGCCGCGTGCTGATCCTCGACGAGCCGACCGCGATGCTGACCGCGCGTGAAGTCGACCTGCTGTTCGAGCAGATCGGACGGCTGAAGTCGCGCGGCGTCGCGCTGGTCTATATCTCGCACCGGCTCGAGGAGCTGGCGCGGGTGGCCGGGCAGATCGCGGTGCTGCGCGACGGCCGGCTGGTGCATGTCGACGCGATGTCCCGGCTGACGAGCGAGCAGATCGTCACGTGGATGGTCGGGCGCGAACTCGGCGAACGGATCGATCTGGGCGTGCGCAACATCGGCGCGCCCCTGCTGAAAGTGGACCGGCTCGCGCGCGGCAAGGTGGTGCGCGACGTGTCGTTCGACGTGCGCGCGGGCGAGATCTTCGGCATCAGCGGGCTGATCGGCGCGGGCCGCACCGAGCTGATGCGGCTGATCTACGGCGCCGACCGCAAGGACGCCGGCACGGTGTCGCTGGCCGCGACGCCGGGCGCGCCGCCCACGCCGGTGCGGATCGATTCGCCAGCGGACGCGGTGCGCGCGGGCATTGCGCTGATCACCGAGGACCGCAAAGGCGAAGGCTTGCTGCTGCCGCAGCCGATCGCGGCCAACGTGTCGCTCGGCAATATCGGCGGCGTGGCGCGGCACGGCATCGTCGATGCGAAGCGCGAGAACGCGCTGGCGCAAAAGCAGATCGACGCGATGCGGATTCGCAGTTCGGGCCCGGGGCAAATTGTGGGCGAGCTGTCGGGCGGCAACCAGCAGAAGGTCGTGATCGGCCGCTGGCTGGCGCGCGAGAGCCGCGTGCTGTTATTCGACGAACCGACGCGCGGCATCGACGTCGGCGCGAAGTTCGATATTTATGGCTTGATGGGCGCGCTGGCTCGCGAAGGACGCGCGCTCGTCGTGGTGTCGAGCGACCTGCGCGAGCTGATGCTGATCTGCGACCGGATCGGCGTGATGTCCGCGGGCAGCATGACGGGCGTGTTCGAGCGCGATAGCTGGTCGCAGGATGCGCTGCTGGCCGCCGCGTTCGCCGGCTACCGCGGCCGCGAGGCGCTGCTGCACGCCCCTGACACCAACGAAGCAGGGAGTCTGTCATGACCGATCAATCGTTGCGCGAAGCGGCGGGCGGCAAGCAGGGCGGGACCGATGCGAACGCGAATGCAAGCGCCAACGTCGTGCCGCCGGCCGATCCGTCGGCGCCGCTCGCGAGCGGGAAACCGGCCGGCACCCGGCTCGGCTTTTCGAACTACCTGGGTCTGGCCGGCGCGCTGCTGGCGATGATCGTGCTGTTCTCGCTGCTGAGTTCGCACTTTCTGACCTACGACACGTTCAGCACGATCGCTAATCAGATTCCGGATCTGGTGGTGATGTCGGTGGGGATGACCTTCGTGCTGATCATCGCGGGCATCGATCTGTCGGTGGGATCGGTGCTGGCGCTGGGGGCGTCGGTGGTGAGCGTGGCCGCGCTGAAGTGGGGCTGGGGGCCGTTGCCGTCGGCGCTGCTGGGCGTCGCGGCGGCGGCGCTGACCGGCACCATCACCGGCGCGGTGACGGTGGGCTGGCGGATTCCGTCGTTCATCGTGTCGCTCGGCGTGCTCGAAGCGGCGCGCGGCATGGCGTATCAGATGACCAATTCGCGCACCGCCTATATCGGCGACGCGTTCGACTTCCTGTCGAACCCGATCGCGCTCGGCATTTCGCCAGCGTTCCTGATCGCGGTCGCGGTGATGGTGATCGCGCAGCTGGTGCTCACGCGCACGGTGTTCGGCCGCTATCTGGTCGGCATCGGCACCAACGAGGAAGCGGTGCGGCTCGCGGGCGTCAATCCGCGCCCGTACAAGGTCGTCGTGTTCGCGCTGATGGGCGCGCTCTCGGGGCTCGCCGCGCTGTTCCAGATCTCGCGTCTGGAAGCGGCCGACCCGAACGCGGGCGTCGGCCTGGAGCTGCAGGTGATCGCGGCCGTGGTGATCGGCGGCACGAGTCTGATGGGCGGGCGCGGCTCGGTGATCAGCACGTTTTTCGGCGTGTTGATCATCTCGGTGCTGGCGGCCGGGCTCGCGCAGATCGGCGCGAACGAGCCGACCAAACGCATGATCACCGGCGCGGTGATCGTGGTGGCGGTGGTGCTTGACACCTACCGGAGCCGGCGCAAACGCGCCTGAGCCGGGGTTCGCGGAAGCAGCGCGCTGGTAATTGGATTAGCGGTAACGCATAGGCATTCATCAGTCGGGTCGATCTTCGAGGAAGACGTCCGGTGGGTCGCCAGGTGGCGCGGCCGGCGGGAAAAACAGGCAGGAGAGCAACAGGTTATGACGACGATCAAGGATGTGGCAGCCGTGGCGGGCGTGTCGTTCACGACGGTATCGCACGTGGTGAACAACTCGCGGCCGGTGTCGGCCGATGTGCGCGCGAAGGTCGAGCACGCGATCCGTCAACTGCACTATGTGCCGTCGGCGGTGGCGCGGTCGCTAAAGGCGCGCGCGACGGCGACGGTCGGCCTCGTGGTGCCGAACAGCACCAACCCGTATTTTGCGGAGCTGGCGCGCGGCATCGAGGACGGCTGCGCGCGCAATGGCTACTGCGTGTTCTTCTGCAATTCCGACGATGACCCCGCCAAGCAGCGCAACTACCTGCGCGTGCTGCAGGAAAAGCGCATCGACGGGCTGATCGTCGCGTCCGCCGGCGACGACGCGGTGCTCGCGCAAACGCTCGCCGACTCGCACGAACCGTTGGTGATCGTGGATCGCAACATCGAAGGGCTGAACGCGGACCTGGTGCAGATCGACCATGAAAAGGGCGCGTATCTGGCCACCCGTCATCTGCTGGAGCTGGGGCACGTGCGGATCGGCTGCATCACGGGGCCGGTGCAGACGGCGGTCAGCGCGATGCGGGTGCACGGTTTCATCCGCGCGATGACCGAGCGCGGCATCGAGATTCCGCCCGACGCGATCGTCGAAAGCGACTTTTCGGGGGCGGGCGGCCATCGCGCGGCCGGGCAACTGTTCGATACGATCAAGCCGTCGGCGATTTTCGCCGGCAACGACATGATGGGCATCGGCGCGCTGCGCGCGGCGGCCGAACGCGGCATCAGCGTGCCGCACGACTGCTCGATCATTGGTTTCGACGACATCGAGCTGGGCCGTTTCACCTATCCGGCGCTGTCGACGGTCGGGCAATCGGTGCGCGCGCTCGGCGACATGGCCGCGCAGACGCTGATCGAGCGGATCGCCGGGAGCTCGTCCGGCAGCGTTCGCGCGCCGGGCCGCCGGCGCGTCGTGTCGCCGCGTTTGATCGTGCGCGAATCGACCGCGACGTGGGCCGGCGCGGCGCAGCGCGATCTGGCTGCGTGAGAGGGCCCGCGGCATGAGCCCGCAGCATGAACCCGCCTGCGTGACATCGAGGAGAAGCGAGTGGCAAGCAATGAACCGCACTCACGCGTGACGGTGGTCGGCAGTCTGAACATGGACCTCGTGGTGCGCGCGCCGCGTCTGCCGCATCCCGGCGAAACACTCGCCGGCCACGCGTTCGCGCAAGTAGCGGGCGGCAAGGGCGGCAACCAGGCGGTTGCGGCGGCGCGGCTCGGCGCGCGGGTGTCGATGCTCGGCTGCGTCGGCGCGGACGCCAACGGCGCGCAACTGCGCGCCGGGCTCGAAGCGGAAGGCATCGACTGCGCGGCGGTCGAAACCGGCAAAGAGGCAACCGGCGTCGCGCTGATCGTCGTCGACGACGCGAGCCAGAACGCGATCGTGATCGTCGCGGGCAGCAATGGCGAAGTGACACCCGCAACGATTGCGCATCACGAGGCGGTGCTGGCCGCCGCCGACGTGGTGATCTGCCAGCTCGAAACGCCGCCGGCCACGGTGCGCGCGGCGCTGGCCGCGGCGCGGCGGCTCGGCAAGACGGTGATCCTGAATCCCGCGCCCGCCACTGGGCCATTGCCTGCCGACTGGCTGCCGCTGATCGACTACCTGATTCCGAACGAACTGGAAGCGGCCGCGCTCACCGGGCTGCCGGTCGATTCGCCCGATGACGCGGCGCGCGCCGCTGCCGCGCTGCGCGCGGCCGGCGCGCGTAACGTGCTGGTGACGCTCGGCGCGCGCGGCGTGCACGCAACGCTCGACGGCGCGGCCGCCACGCTGTTTGCCGCGCCGCAAGTGAAAGCGGTCGACACGACCGCGGCGGGCGATACGTTCATCGGCGGATTCGCGGCGCAGCTTGCGCGGGGCGCGGGCGTCGATGCCGCGATCCGCTTCGCGCAGCGGGCCGCGGCGCTGTCGGTGACGCGCGCCGGTGCGCAGCCGTCTATTCCTACTAGCGCGGAACTGGACGCATTGGGCTGATTTTTGATGACGGCGCTGGGCACGGCGCCGAGTCTGTTCTTACCCGATGTGCTTGCGCATTGGCGGCGTTTTTTTTCGCAAATTTTTCGCGCCTGCACTGCACCGAGGCTTCGCTGCCTTGCCCGTCAATCCAGGCGGCCAAGCCAATCGGGCACGCCGCCGGTCCGGCAAAACCCGCGCTCCTTTCCCACGCCACGACGCGCATCCCCGGTTAGTCGATCAAAGCCGTGCGTGGCCCTGCCAGCACCCAGCCCTGTGCGCACTTTGTAATTTCTTCCAATCCCTTCCACGCTTTTCTTCATACTATATAAATCCTTCAAGGATGCGATTCCTGTGCCGTAAACGAGGTAGTTAGAGCGCTTCTTCGAAAAGTGCCAGAACGCATACACCACACGTCGCTTCGCACTGCGTATGCAGCCTCTCATTTGCCAGGCACAGGAACAAACATGTTGAACAAGGGCATTACGATCAAGGCACGGATTGGCCTTACGATGGCTTTCCTCGCCGCGCTGCTGGTCGCGATCGGCGTTTCCGGTCTGTTCGGCATGAGCCGTTCGAACGACGCTTATAAGGACACCTTCACCAACGCCATGCCGGGCGCGGTCAATATCGGCAACGCCGAGCTGTTCGCGGCGCGCGAGCGTCTTGCGCTCGACCGCGCCGCATTCATGGCCGGCACGCCGGAATCGGCGCCGACGCTGGAGCGCGCGCGCCTGATGCGCACCACATCCGACGCCTGGTGGAAAAAGTATCTCGACCTGCCGCGCGGCGCCGAAGAGGACCGCCTCGCGCAGGATGTCGCCGCCAAACGGGACACGCTGCATCGGCAGATGGACGCGTTCGCGGCGATCGTCTCGGCGAACGACCAGGGCAAGCTGATCGACGGCGCCAAGCTGCTGCAGTCGACCTACAACGAGCTCGCCAACGCCAACGACGCGCTGCGCCAGGTCCAGTTCGAGTCGGCGAAGCAGGGCTATGACGCCGCGCAGGGCAGCTTCGACGTGTTCCGCATCGCCAGCATGGGCGCGCTGGCGATCGGCATCGTGGCCGCGGCGCTGTCGTATCTGACGCTGAGCCGTGCGATCGCGCGGCCGCTTGGCGAAGCGCTCGGTCATTTCGACGCGATCGCCGCCGGCGATCTACGCCGTCCGGTTCTCGTCACGTCGCGCGACGAAATGGGGCAACTGCTCGACGGAATCGCCAAAATGCAGCGCAGCCTCACCGAAACGGTGCGCGCGGTGCGCGGTGGCACCGAGTCGATCGCGACCGCGACGCGTCAGATCGCCGCCGGCAATATCGACTTGTCCTCGCGCACCGAAGAGCAGGCCTCGGCGCTGCAGGAAACCGCGTCGAGCATGGAAGAGCTGACCGGCACGGTCAAGCAGAACGCCGACAACGCCCGCCAGGCGAGTTCGCTCGCGGCCAACGCGTCGGAGATCGCCAACAAGGGCAGCGCGGTGGTCGGCCAGGTGGTCGGCACGATGGGCGACATCAACCAGAGTTCGGCGAAGATCGCGGACATCATTTCGATCATCGAAGGCATTGCGTTCCAGACCAACATCCTCGCGCTGAATGCGGCCGTCGAAGCGGCGCGCGCCGGCGAGGAAGGGCGCGGCTTCGCGGTGGTGGCGGGCGAGGTGCGCAGTCTCGCGCAACGCTCGTCGGCGGCGGCCAAGGAAATCAAGGAGCTGATCGATACCTCGGTCGAGCGGGTGCAGTCGGGCTCGGCGCTGGTCGACGAAGCGGGCCGCACGATGACCGAGATCATTGGCGCGGTGCAGCGCGTGACGGACATCATGGGCGAGATCGCGGCGGCGTCGGAAGAGCAGAGCGGCGGCATCGACCAGGTGGCGCGCGCGGTCACGCAGATGGACGAAGTCACGCAGCAGAACGCGGCGCTGGTGGAGGAAGCCGCCGCCGCCGCGTCGTCGCTCGAAGACCAGGCCGGCAAGTTGCGTAGCGCGGTGGCTGTGTTCCAGCTCGACGAAGGCGGTTACAAGGCGCCCGCGAAGGCACCCGCGAAGCTGCCCGCGAAGGGGCCCGCGCAGGCACCCGCGAAAGCGCCCGTGAGCGCGGCGCCGAAGCGCGCATTGGCGCCCGCGCGTCCGACGGGCGCACGCAAGATTTCGTCCGCGAGTGCGCAGCCCGCCGCGCATGGGGCGGCGGCGAAGACTCCCGCGGCCGTCACCCCCGCGCATGCGCCCGCCAAAGCCATCGCGGCGGCAAGCGCAAGCGGTGATCACGATTGGGAGACGTTCTGATCGCGGGTCGGCACGGTTCCTCAGCCAACGCCCGACGCAACATTCATTCCCGGCGAGACAGCGAGAGCAACGCAAGCCACCGTGGATGAAAGCGTCATATCGAAAGACCGCGACTGCCAGGTAGTTGCGGTTTTTTTCATGATGCGCGCGTTGACCAACGTTTGCGTGCGCAGAGCGCACCCTGGCGGGCCTCGCGATCCGGTACATTGACGGACGCGGCCATGACTTGTCGCGGCGGCATCGCTCACGCAGCGTCGATCCAGCGGGATGCGATCGACACACAATGAGCGCCTGCCTTCAGCCGCACGCAACGCGCGGCTTCCCCCAACCCTCGAGCCTGATGAACCGCTCAATGCGCCAGCCAGAAAGGACCGACATGACGCCACACGACCTCGCGCACCGCCTCGTCGAAGCACGCCGGCAGCATCGCCCAATCGAGGCGCCCGCCCCCGACAGCCTGCCGCCCGATGCGGCAACCGCCTATGCGATCCAGCAGGCGGTCATCGCGGGCCTCGGCGATTCGACGGGTGCGTGGAAGATCGGCGCGAGGACGCCGGGCGGCGCTGCCGCGGGAGCGCCGATTCCGGCGTCGGTCGTGCTGCCGTCGCCGGCACGGATCGCGCATGGCGGGTTCTTCCGGGTGCTCGTGGAGCTGGAGATCGCCTTTCGCTTCGCCGAGGCGATCGAGCCGCGCGGCCGTGCCTATGCGCGCGACGAGGTGCTCTCGAAGGTCGGCGTGGTGCTGCCGGCCATCGAGATCGTCGACAGCCGTTTCAGCGAATGGCCGAATGTCGCGCCGCTCGCGCAACTGGCCGATGCGCAGAACAACGGCGCGTTGATCAGCGGGCATCCGCTCGCGTATGCGGGTCTCGCACGCGGCTTCGACTTCGTTTCACCCGAGCTGGAACTGAGCTTCAACGGGGACTCGCTGGTGCCGGAGGCCACTGGCAACCCGGCGGGCGACCCGCGCGAGCTGCTAGTGTGGTTCGTCAACCATTGCGCCGCCATGGGCATCACGATCGAACCGGAATGGACGCTCACCACCGGTTCGTACGTCGGCGCACACAAGGTGGACAAGCCGGGCATCGTGCGCGGTCATATCGACGGCCTCGGGGAAGTGGAGATCGAGCTGACCTGACCTGATCACGGCGCGCACATCACGGCGCGCACATCACGGCGCGCACATCACGGCGCGCACATCACGGCGCGCACATCACGGCGCGCTTGTAACAGCAAATTACGAAGCTTCATTCACACGGCTGCCAGGGGCGGCCGTTTTATTTTTGTGGCATCCGCGTTAGCGGCTTTGCCGTCTAAACCCATGAAATCGTACTGCTGCGTTGCCGTATTGCAGTCATGCGCGCGGTGACCCTGCGAGTGACGCGGTCAATGCAGACGCACGGTGCCGGTGGCTCGCGCAACGATTCAAAGTGTGGGTTCGCTCGATCGTATGGAACCAAAAGCCGTCATGTGTTGACGAACCGCGAGGACGATGTGTGAGCGAACATGTAACAGACGCATGCGCAGGTAGACCGAACGTATGGGTCGCGCGTTGATGAAAAAAACGTGAGCGGGCATGAAAACCGCATGACGTCCGCACGTTCAGCAAGAAAGTGTGCGAGCGCAGACAGCGTGTCCGATGCAACAGCGGGATCGTTCGCTATGAGAGAGCGCGTGCGTTGCGATGCAATGGTGCGCGGTGATGCGGGATTTGCAGTGCCGTTGCATGAGGACGGCGCAGGTGAAGAGCGCAACGTGAGCGTGATGAGCGTCCGATTCGCTGCGATGTGCGTGCAAAATTGTAGGTGGTCGAAACTTTGTTTCCAAGTGAGGAATATTGGGAGGCGGGTACGGCGCGATTTTCGCAACGTAGTTCGTGAAAAAAAATTTAAAAGGGTTTAGGATGAATTCGAGCGATGTCGTTTCCGAATAGCGCGCCGCGCACGACATCGGTCTAGACTTCGGCGAGGAGGTAGCATGGATATCTACAGCAGTTTCGCGACCCGCTTCGAGAAAACGCGAGAAGATGAGCTCTCGCTCGAGGAGTATCTCGCGCTCTGCAAAGACAATCCCGCCGCGTACGCCACGGCTGGCGAACGCATGTTGACGGCAATCGGGGAACCGGAACAGATCGACACTCGCAACGATCCGCGGCTGTCGCGCATCTTCGCGAACAAGGTCATCAAGGTATACCCCGCATTCCGTGAGTTCTACGGAATGGAAGAGGTGATCGAGCAGGTGGTCGCCTACTTCCGGCACTCGGCCCAGGGGCTCGAAGAAAAGAAACAGATCCTGTATCTGCTGGGCCCGGTCGGCGGCGGCAAATCGTCGATCGCGGAACGTCTGAAGCAGCTCATGGAACGCGTGCCGTTTTACGCGATCAAGGGCTCGCCCGTGAACGAGTCGCCGCTCGGTCTGTTCGACTACGAGGAAGACGGCCCGATTCTCGAAGAACAATATGGGATTCCACGACGCTACCTGAAAGGCATCCTGAGTCCGTGGGCGGTGAAGCGCCTGCACGAATACAACGGCGACATCCGCAAGTTCCGGGTGGTGCGCCGCTACCCGTCGATCCTTCGCCAGATCGGCATCGCCAAGACCGAGCCGGGCGACGAGAACAATCAGGACATCTCGTCACTCGTCGGCAAGGTCGACATCCGCAAGCTCGAACAGTACGCGCAAGACGACGCTGACGCCTACAGCTACTCCGGCGGCCTGTGTCTCGCCAATCAGGGCCTGCTCGAGTTCGTCGAAATGTTCAAGGCGCCGATCAAGGTCCTGCACCCGCTGCTCACCGCGACCCAGGAAGGCAACTTCAAGGGCACGGAAGGCTTCGGCGCGATCCCGTTCGACGGCATCATCCTCGCCCACTCGAACGAGTCGGAGTGGAAGGCGTTCCGCAACAACCGCAACAACGAAGCACTGCTCGACCGGATCTTCGTCGTGAAGGTGCCTTACTGCCTGCGCTACGGTGAAGAGGTCAAGATCTACGAGAAGCTGCTGCGCAATTCGTCGCTGGCGAATGCGGTATGCGCGCCGGGCACGCTGAAGATGATGGCGCAGATGTCAGTGCTCACGCGTTTGCAGGAACCGGAGAATTCCAGCCTGTTCTCGAAGATGCAGGTCTACGACGGCGAGAATCTGAAGGATACCGATCCGAAGGCCAAGTCGTATCAGGAGTACCGCGATTTTGCAGGCGTGGATGAAGGGATGACCGGCGTGTCGACCCGCTTCGCGTTCAAGATCATGTCGCGCGTGTTCAACTTCGATTCGACCGAGGTCGCGGCCAATCCGGTGCACCTGATGTACGTGCTCGAACAGCAGATCGAGCGCGAGCAGTTCCCGCCGGAAACCGAGCAGAAGTATCTGTCCTTCATCAAGGACGTCCTCGCGTCGCGCTATGCGGAGTTCATCGGCAAGGAGATTCAGACCGCCTATCTGGAGTCGTATTCGGAGTACGGTCAGAACATTTTCGATCGCTACGTGACGTACGCGGACTTCTGGATTCAGGATCAGGAATTCCGCGACCACGACACCGGCGAGAGCTTCGACCGCGCGGCGCTGAATGCCGAACTGGAGAAGATCGAGAAGCCCGCGGGCATCAGCAACCCGAAGGACTTCCGCAACGAGATCGTGAACTTCGTGCTGCGCGCGCGTGCGGCCAACGCGGGGAAGAATCCCGCGTGGATCAGCTACGAGAAGCTGCGCGTCGTAATCGAAAAGAAGATGTTCTCGAACACGGAAGAACTGCTGCCGGTGATCTCGTTCAACGCGAAGGGCTCGGCGGAAGAGCAGCGCAAGCACGAAGACTTCGTCAACCGGATGGTGACGAAGGGCTATACGCCGAAGCAGGTGCGCTTGCTGTGTGACTGGTATCTGCGTGTGCGCAAGTCGTCATGATGCGCATTGCGTGCAGCCCGCGGGGTTTATCCGCGCGGGCACCTTGCGAGGGGCAAGCTGTTTGGACATAGCGTTGCTTGCATTGCGCCACGCAGCGTGCGTCTCGCGCACCGGAAATTACGGCAGTTGCAGGGGTGGGAGTGGGCGCTAAAACGCCTGCTCCGATCGACATGCTCTGCATGGGACCAGAGTAAGCGCTGAAGCGCTAACTCTGGTCGACACGGGAGACCGGGCGTGCTTCATCAAATCATCGACCGCAGGTTGGCAGGCAAGAACAAGAGCATTGCGAATCGCGAGCGTTTTTTGCGCCGCGTCAAGAACTACATTCGTCGCGCGGTTTCGGATGCCGTGCGCGACCGCAGCATCAAAGATATCCAGAACACCCAGAGCATCACGATTCCACGCAAGGACATCGCGGAACCGTCGTTCCGCCACGGCCCTGGCGGCAAGCGCGAAATGGTGCATCCCGGCAACTCGGACTACATCCGCGGCGACAAGATCCAGCGGCCGCAAGGGGGCGGTGGCGGAGGCGGGGGCAATCAGGCCAGCAACGAGGGCGAGGGTCAGGACGACTTCGTGTTCGAGCTGAGCCGCGAAGAATTCATGCAGTATTTCTTCGACGACCTCGAACTGCCGCGTCTCGTCAAAACCCATCTGCTGGCCGTGCCCACGTGGAAAAGCATTCGGGCGGGCTGGGCGGCCGAAGGCACGCCCAACAATATCGACGTGGTGCGCTCGCTGCGCAGCGCGCTCGGCCGGCGCATCGCGCTTGGTGCGCCGCTCGTCAACCAGTTGCACGAAATGGAGCGGCAACTCGATACGCTGAAGGCCGATCCCGCGGACCGCCGGGAAGAGATCAAACTGCTCGAAGAGGAAATCCACCATTTGCGCGGGCGCATCTGGCGCATTCCGTTCATCGATCCGTTCGATCTGCGCTACGTGAATCGCGTGAAGCAGCCCACGCCATCCAGCCAGGCGGTGATGTTCTGTCTGATGGATGTGTCGGGTTCGATGGATGAGCAGCGCAAGGATCTCGCCAAACGCTTTTTCATCCTGCTGTATCTGTTCCTCAAGCGTAACTATGAGCGCATCGAGGTGGTGTTCATTCGCCACCACACGCGTGCCGAGGAAGTCGACGAAGACACGTTCTTCCATTCGACCGAAAGCGGCGGCACGGTAGTGTCGAGCGCGCTCGAACTGATGCAGAAGGTGATGGACGAGCGCTACTCGCCAACTGAATGGAACATTTACGGGGCGCAGGCCTCGGACGGCGACAACTGGACCGACGACTCTCCCAAGTGCCGCAAGCTACTCGCGGATGACATCCTGGAGAAGGTGCGCTATTTTGCGTATATTCAGGTCACGCCCGAAGAGCAGAACCTGTGGCTCGAATATGCGCAGCTGGCGCTGAGCCAGCCGCACATGGCGATGAAGAAGGTCGAAACCGCGGCCGACATTTATCCGGTGTTTCGTGAACTGTTTGAAAAGCAGGTGGCCTCGTCATGACGACCAGGCATCTGCACAACGAAGCGCGCGGCTATCAGCCGGAGCGCGGAAAAGGCGTGCCGCAGCAACAGTCGGGGCATGCCGAGGCCGGGGCGGATCATCCTGAATCCGCCGCAGCCGGAGCAGTCCATAGCGCTGCAGCACGGGGACACACCGGAACGCCCACCGAGGGGCAAAGGGAAGTCCGTATGAACGTAGCCGAAAAACGGCCTCTGCCGTGCCCGTCCGACTGGACCTTCGAGTTGATCGAGGAGTACGACTCGCATATTGCCCGTGTTGCGGAGCAATATGAACTCGACGTGTATCCGATCCAGCTGGAACTCATCAGCGCTGAACAGATGATGGATGCGTACGCTTCCGTCGGCATGCCGGTGAACTACCGTCACTGGTCGTTCGGCAAACACTTTCTCTCCACCGAAAAAAGTTACCGTCGCGGGCAGATGGGGCTGGCGTATGAGATCGTCATCAATTCGAACCCCTGCATCGCGTATCTGATGGAAGAGAACACGATGACGATGCAGGCGCTGGTCATCGCGCATGCGGCTTACGGGCACAACTCGTTCTTCAAGGGCAACTATCTGTTCCGGCTGTGGACGGATGCGCACGCGATCATCGATTACCTCGTCTACGCGAAGAACTACATCGCGGAGTGTGAGGAGCGCTATGGGCTCGACCGGGTCGAGGAGTTGCTCGATTCGTGCCATGCGCTAATGAATTACGGCGTGGATCGTTACAAGCGGCCGCAGAAGCTGTCGCTCGAAAAGGAATTCGCCGCGCGGCGCGAACGTGAGGCCTATCTGCAGTCGCAGGTAAACGAACTGTGGCGCACGCTGCCGACCCGGCATACGCCATTGCCTGAGGAAATCGAGGAGCGCTATCCGCCGGAGCCGCAGGAAAATCTGCTGTATTTCGCCGAGAAGAACGCGCCGCTGCTGGAGCCGTGGGAGCGCGAGGTGATCCGCATCGTGCGCAAAGTCGGGCAGTATTTCTATCCGCAACGGCAAACCCAGGTGATGAACGAGGGCTGGGCGACGTTCTGGCACTACACGCTGCTCAACACGATGTACAACCAGGGCAAGCTGGAAGACGGCTTCATGATGGAGTTTCTCCATTCGCACAGCAACGTGGTCTACCAGCCGCCGGTGACGAAACCGTACTACAGCGGCATCAATCCGTACGCGCTCGGTTTCTCGATGATGAGCGACATCCGCCGGATCTGCGAAGCGCCGACCGAGGAAGACCGCAAGTGGTTTCCGGAGCTGGCGGGCAGTCCGTGGCTGCCGGCGATGCACTACGCGATGCGCAACTTCAAGGACGAGAGCTTCGTCGCGCAGTATCTGTCGCCGCATCTGATCCGTGAAATGCGTTTGTTCTCGGTGCTCGACGACGACATGCGCGATGCGCTCGAAGTGTCGGCCATTCATGACGACAGCGGCTATCAGTACGTGCGCCAGGCGTTGTCGCGGCAATACGACATGCACCATCGGGAGCCGAACATTCAGGTGTGGGCGGTGAACACACGCGGCGACCGGAGCCTGACGCTGCGCCACTTCATGAGCGACAACCGGCATCTGTCGTCGGATAGCGAGGAAGTGCTCAAGCACATGGCGCGCCTGTGGCAGTTCGACGTGTACCTCGAAAGCGTCGACGAGAACGGCACTGTGCGCAAGCGCTACGAATGCCGGTATGTGCCGCCCGCGGTGAGGGTGTGAGGCCGTTCGGACGAGCGGCCGGTTGACGGGCGGTTCAAAGCGCTTCAAAGCTGTTCAAAGCTGTTCAAAGCCTCTGGCAGTCGCATGACTGGCAGGGGCTTTTTCTTTTGCCCGACTGTCCACATCAACGCGAATGCGCCGATCTTTGCCATAAGATGCCTGACAAATCCCCATCTTCCCCTTTCGGTTCTGTAAAATTCGCGCACGCGCGTGGCGAGCATCTCGCGGCGCGCGCTGTGAAGGCGGCGACACGACCGCCATCTTCGTTTTACGACAAGGACAGACACCAGCATGACCGACCTGACAGACCAAACCGTGGCCTCGGCCCACGACACCCGGCGTCGCATCTTCGCGATCGTCGGCGCCTCCTCGGGCAACCTCGTCGAGTGGTTCGACTTTTATGTGTATTCGTTCACGGCGCTGTACTTCGCGCCGGCGTTCTTCCCGAGCGGCAACACCACCACGCAGCTGCTCAACACAGCGGGCGTGTTCGCCGCCGGCTTCCTGATGCGTCCGATCGGCGGATGGTTCTTCGGCCGCCTCGCCGACAAGCACGGCCGGCGCACCGCGATGATGATATCGGTGTTCATGATGTGCGGCGGCTCGCTCGTGATCGCGTTGCTCCCCACCTATGCACAGATCGGCGCGCTGGCGCCGGCGCTGCTGCTGGTTGCGCGGCTGTTCCAGGGCTTGTCGGTGGGCGGCGAATACGGCACCAGCGCGACCTACATGAGTGAAGTTGCGCTCAAGGGCCGGCGCGGCTTCTTCGCATCGTTCCAGTACGTGACGCTGATCGGCGGCCAGTTGTGCGCGCTGCTGGTGATCGTGATCCTGCAGCAGGCGCTTTCTCCGGCTGAAATCAAGGCGTGGGGCTGGCGCGTGCCGTTTGTGATCGGCGCGATAGCTGCGTTGATCGCGCTGTATCTGCGTAAATCGCTCGACGAAACCACTACCGCCGCGACCCGTCAGCGCAAGGAAGCCGGCACGCTGCGCGGCTTGTGGGTGCACAAGGGCGCGTTCATGACGGTGCTCGGCTTCACGGCCGGTGGCTCGCTGATTTTCTACACCTTCACGACCTACATGCAGAAGTACCTGGTCAACACGGCGGGCATGCAGACCAAAACGGCCAGCTCGGTGATGACCTTGGCGCTGTTCGTCTACATGGTGATACAGCCGGCGTTCGGCGCGCTGTCGGACCGGATCGGCCGGCGTCGTTCGATGCTGCTTTTCGGTTTCTTCGCGACGATCGGCACGGTGCCGCTGCTGCATGCGCTGAAGGACGTGACGAGCCCGTATGCGGCGTTCGGCCTCGTCGTGGTGGCGCTTGCGATCGTCAGTTTCTATACGTCGATCAGCGGCCTGATCAAGGCGGAAATGTTCCCGCCGGAAGTTCGCGCGCTCGGCGTGGGGCTTTCTTATGCGGTGGCCAATGCGGTGTTCGGCGGCTCGGCTGAGTACGTTGCGCTGTGGCTGAAGTCGATCGGCATCGAAACGGCGTTCTTCTGGTACGTCACGGTGATGTGCGCGATTGCCGGCATCGTGGCGCTGCGCATGCGCGATCCGTCGACGGAAGGATATCTGCGTCACGAGCCCTGAGCGTTTGCGAGGTATTGCCCGTGCCCATGCATTGCGGGTGCGGGTTCAAGAACGGCGGCCGGTAGCAATCCGGTCGCGGTTTTCGCATGAGCGAGGCGATGCGAGGCGACGCGTTGCGTACGCGCTCAGTTCACCGCGATTTCCGTCCCCCATGCGTGCAGCAGATCGCGCAGCGCTTCGGCTTGCGGCATGCGTGCGTCGCTGCGCAAATGAATCCGCAGCGCCCGGCCCGCGATGCCGTCGACGGGCTGTGCCAGCCACAACTCTACTGCGAGCCCCAATCCTTCCGGTTGATCGACAAGCACGGGTTCGATCACGCGCGGCTTGAAACAGGCGCTGTTGGACATGATGAATCACCTCGCGGCTGATGATGGATCGAGTCCATCGTAATCAACGCCGTGCGCGGCGCCAAACAACGAATACGCGTTTGCTAAGCACAGGATGCCGGGCAGGCTGCGTGTTTGAACACGCGTCGAGGCGAGCACCCGGCGACGCCGTCCATCCTTCGTCAAACCGGCTCGGATCGATCCGTCACAAGCTCGTCGACGAGTTCCTTGACCACCGCAGCCGGATCGGCCACGACCGCCGGCGTGGCGGCCACGGCCGCAACAGCGGCTGCCGCCACAGCCTGCCGGCGCACCGGCAACCCCGCGCGGGCGAGCATCAGAAGGTGGTAGTAGAGCCGCGCACTGAACCCATGGTTGTACGCGAACAGATGGCCGCGCACGATCCTGAAACCCGCCAGCGCCTGCCGGTTTCTCGCGTGAATCGACACGACGATCGGCGCGAGACGCCGCAACGCCAGCTTGCGCGACGGCTCCAGTTGCGGCGGCAGTTGCAATGCCTTCACGAACGCGTACGCACTGACCGTCGCAGCGATCGCCGTGCCGCGCGTGCTGTGCGAGATCGACGTCGCGGTCTTGCGATACACCGACACATAGTCGTGCAGATAAAACACCTCGCGCGCCGCGAGACAGAGTTCGACGCCGAACACGAAGTCGCAGCACATGCCGTACTGTTCCTTGTAGCCGATCCGCTTGACGAGTTGGGCGTCGGCCATCCAGCCATTATTCGGGAACATCTGGATCAGTCCGGTTCTGCCCGGGAGCGGCTGCAGACCTTCACCGTCCTTCGTGCGCCGGAACGCCGCGTTCAGACGCGTGCTCGCGTCCAGATCGACGGCACCGTCGTGATCGGCTTCGTATTGATCGCCGAAGGCGGCGTCGAGTTGCGGATGAAGCGTCCAGAGCGACACGAGTTTTTCGACGCCGTCGCTCGCGAGCAGATCGTCGTCGTGAATCAGCAGGATCTTGTCGCCGCTCGCGCGCTCGAACAGGCTCGCGACATTGCGCGCCTGGCCGAGCGGCGGCTGATTCAGCGTGTAGCGCACGCGCGGCTCCTGTTCATAGCGTGCCGCGATCAACTGCTGGGTGCGGGTGTCCTGCGAATCGTCGCCGATCACGATTTCCAGGTTTCCGTAACTTTGCGCGAGGCATGAATCGATGCACTGCGCGATCAGTTCGGGGCGATCGCAGGTGGGCAGGCAGATGGAGACTTTGGCGGAGACTTCGGCCTGACGAGGTGAACTCGATGAGATGGACATGGGCGTCGCCTTTTTTATCGAATTAAGAGGGGCGGCAGCCGGTTCGCTTGGCGCGTACATCGCTGCAAGCAGAAAAATAGTCCAAGGCGCGGAAAAAATAATCGGTAAAAATCAGGAAGAAATGTTTGCTTTCCGAAAGCGGATAGAAGGGAAAAATTTTATGCGGCTTGGCTGCTCAAACGTAGCAAAGCCGCTTGCAGACTCGCTCTTATTTTTTCAGAGAAGCTTTCAGCTAACTGACGGCTCACCCTCGCCGGGCTTCTTGCCGGGACGGTCGGCGGGCGATTGATCGCGGTTTTCGTCGTCGCGTTCGGGCAGCTTGCTCTTTTCGTTGTCGCTGTGAGTGACCGGCTGCGGGTGTTCCATGTCGGCCGGGTTGTCCTTGGTGGATTCCTTGGTTGCGCTCATTGCCGCTCTCCTGGGTGGATGACCCTGTCAGTGCAGCAAGGCGCAGGCCTGAGACCCCGCGCAGAGGCTTCGCGCGTCGGCAAGGTCGCGCCAGAAACGCGCTTGCGATGCACTCAGGTGGTGCCAGCACGCGTCGCGCGAGTGGCGGCTTGCTTGCGCGCTGTTGGAACGGGGCGGCCCTGTGCCGCTTCGCAGCAATTGGCACGACATTCGCTTAGAAGGAAATCAGAGTAGAAGCGGCTAGCGAGCCGGCATGTGCATGCCGGTCACCGTGGGGCATTGCTCTTGGGGCGCAACGTGCGCCCACGTCGAAGTGTATTCGGCGTTTGAACGGAACCGTCCGGTTTCGCCAACAAGGAGCGTGCGATGCAGTTGCCCCAAATTTTCACCCGACTGTCGTGTGTCACCGCCATCGAGCGCGATGGCTCGCGTGCGTCTGCGCGCTGGCTTCGTACCTTCGCGGCGGCTTCGACGATTCCAACCGTTCCAACCAATCCCATCATCCCCACGTTCACACGGAGTTCAGTCATGCGTGTCTTGCATCATTTCTCCCGCATTGCAATGTCCGGAAGTTCGTTCATCGCCCGCGCCTTCAGCGGCGCCGCGCTGGCCGGACTCGCGCTCGCCGCGCCGCTCGCCCATGCCGACGATAACGTCACGTTGCTGACCAGCTGGTACGCGCAGGCCGAGCACGGCGGCTTCTATCAGGCGGTTGCGACCGGCATCTACAGGAAGTACGGACTCGACGTCACGATCAGGATGGGCGACCCGCAAGTCAACGGCATGCAGTTGCTCGCCGGCGGCCAGGCTGACTTCCTGCTCGGCTACGACTTCCAGGTGCTGTCGGGCGTCGAAGCGGGCATCCCCGTCACCACGGTCGCGGCGGCCTTCCAGTACGACCCGCAGGGCATGATGACCCACGCCGACGTGACCAGTCTCGCGGGCCTGAAGAACAAGACGATCCTCGTCGCCGGGTCGGGGCGCACGACCTGGTGGCCGTGGCTGAAGGCGAAGTACGGCTACACCGAAGCGCAGGCGCGGCCGTACACCTTCAACCTGCAGCCGTTCTTCGCCGACCAGAACGTCGCGATGCAGGCATATCCGTCATCGGAAACGTTCCAGGCCGAGCAGGCGCACGCCAACGCGCACTTCTTTCTTTTCGCGGACGACGGCTATCCGCCGTACAACACGACGATCGTGACGATGTGCGACACGCTGAAGAACAATCCGGACGTGGTTGCGCGTTTCGTGCACGCGTCGATGGAAGGGTGGAAGAGTTATCTGAACGATCCTGCGCCGGGCAACGCGCTGATCAAGAAGGACAACCCGCAGATGAGCGACGCGCAACTCGCGTACGGCGTCGCGCAGCTTAAGAAGCTGAAGATCGTGACCGGTGGCGATGCGTCGACGCAAGGCATCGGCACGATGACCGACGCGCGCTGGAAGAAGACGTTCGACTACATGGTCGACGCCAGATTGCTGAAACCGGCAACCGACTATCACGCGGCCTACACGCTGCAATTCATTCAGAACGCGAAGGTGATGCCTTGATGTGCGCTGCGCTGCCTGCTTGCACGCAGCCATCGCAGCCACGCCCGAACGCATAAGAAAAGACAGAAGGAGCCTCACATGCTGGTCACACGTCAAAACGTCCTGCGCCGCTTCTGGTACGCGATCATGCCGATGACGCAACTCGATGCCGGTCCGCAGCCGTTCACGAGGGCGTTGTTGATGGAGGTGGGGTGAAGCGGTGGCCGGATCGTGCGGCCGGCGTGCTTGAAAGCTGGCGCGTGGCCGCGCCAATTCATCATGCGCAGCGTGGCAATCAGAACCGATCCGGCCGGAGTCCGAACTATCCCGCAATGTGCCGAACCCCAACCTGAACCTGCCGACCGCAAGCGTCCCTACACACCGGCTTGCTGCTTCAACCCGCCGCCTCACGCGGCGCACCGCCGGTCAGCGAAACGATGAATTCGAAAAACGCACGGACCTTGGCCGGCGGATGATGCCGCGAAGGATAGAGCGCATACAGCGGATAAACTTCGTCAGCCCAGTCTGGAAACAACTCGACCAGCTTGCCGCTCGCCAGCAGCGGCTCGGCGCCGAGCGACAGAATCTGCGCGACGCCCTGGCCCGCCATGCAGACGCTATGCAAAGTGCCCACGTCGTTCACGGTCAAGCGGCCTTGCGGCGTAATCATGAGCTTCTTGCGGGCGCGATGAAATTCCCAGCTGAACGGATAGCCGGTCAGCGGGTCGCGGAATTTAATGCAGACGTGCTGCGCGCTTTCGAGTTCGGCCGGATTCGCCGGATGGCCGTGCTTCTTCAGATACGAAGGCGCGGCCACCGTCAGGATGCGCGTATCCAGCAGCTTGCGAGCGATGAGCGTCGACACCGGCGGTTCGCCGAACCGGATCGCGAGATCGAAGCCGTCGGCGACCATATCGCCCAACTGGTCGCGCGTGATCAGTTCGAGTTGCAGATCGGGATGTTTGTCGATGAAGCCGCCGAGCCTCGGCCCCAGCACCAGGCGCGAAAAGAACGGGTCCATGTTCACGCGCAAGCGTCCGCGTACCGCGGTCGCGCCCTGGGCCGCGGACGCCGCCGCTTCTTCGAGTCCGCCCAGCAGCGGCACGATCTGTTCGTAGAAGCGCCGGCCTTCGTCGGTCAGCGTGACCGAGCGCGTGGTGCGGTCGAACAGGCGGATGCCCAGGCGCGCTTCGAGCCGCGCGACCGAACGGCTAACCCCGGATTGCGACATGTCGAGCGCTTCGCCGGCCGCCGCAAAACTGCCGCAATCGACGATCGCCGTCAGCACGCCCATGCCGTTCAGCATGCGCTCGTCAAATGGCATGTGAGTTTCCTTTTCTTATTCGTGAATGCCCGACATGCTAACGCGAAAGTCTGTTTGAATTCACGCATCGACGCAGGGAAGTAATACCTGTCAAAGCGGATAGATGATCTGCTGTCATGAGTGCAATGACGGCCACGCTATCGGGTCAGGCGTGCCTTTGCCATTAATCTGTACGGACTCGCCCGGCATACGGTGGCATGCGCTTCTTGTTATGCATCGGGCATATTCGAACTAGTCAACGGAGAACGCACGATGTCACGAATTTTTATTACCGGTTCCGCCGATGGCCTCGGCCAGATGGCCGCGCGCCTGCTCGTCGAGATGGGGCATCAGGTGGTGTTGCACGCGCGCAGCGCCGCGCGCGCCGAGGAAGCCTTGCGCTCGGTGCCGCAAGCGCAGACCGCGCTCGTCGGGGATCTGTCGAGTCTCGCGGCCGCGAAAGCGCTCGCGGAGCAGGTCAATCGCCTCGGCCGTTTCGACGCGGTGATTCACAACGCGGCGCTCGGCTACCGCGAGCCGCGCCGGGTCGCCAGCGTCGACGGCTTGCCGCAAGTCTTCGCGGTCAACACGCTGGCGCCCTACGTGTTGACCGCGCTGATCGACAAGCCGAAGCGGCTCGTCTATCTCAGCTCGGGCCTGCATCGCAGCGGCGATGCGAGCCTTGACGATCTGGCCTGGGAGCGGCGTCCATGGCAGGGCACGGCCGCGTATTCGGACTCGAAACTGCATGACGCGCTGCTCGCGTTCGCAATCGCGCGGCGCTGGCCGCAGGTGTTGTCGAACGCGTTGGAGCCGGGTTGGGTCGCGACGAAAATGGGCGGGGCGGGCGCGCCGGATGATCTGCAGGCAGCGCCGAAAACGCAGGTGTGGCTCGCCGTCAGCGATGAGCCGGGTGCCACCGTGAGCGGCGGGTATTTCTATCACATGAAGCCTCGCGACACGCATCCGGTGGTGCGTGATGTCGCCGTGCAGGAGCGGCTGATCGAAGCGTGTGAGGGGTTTTCGGGCGTCCGCTTGCCGGATTGATGCAAGGCAAGCGGTGGGGTGCGGGAGCTCTGCGAGCAGGCAGGCCCTGCCAGTTGCAATGGCACATGCGTGCCGTGTGCGTACGGATCAAGCGCGAATCAAGCGCAACACAGGCGCGCAACAACCACCTCAGCGCCCAGCGCTCTGCGCCGCCTGCCCACGCACCACCCGCGTACCCGACGGATCGTCGAGATGACGAAACACCCACGCGGACAGCAGCGTAATCACGCCGACGCACACGAAGCTGAAACGGAACCCCAGCGCCGCCGACCCCCAGTGCGCGGTGAACAGATTCACCAGCCCGCCGCCGATCGACACGCCCAGCCCGATCGCCAGCATCTGCACCATCGAAAAGAGGCTGTTGCCGCTGCCCGCATCTTCGTGCGAGAGGTCCTTCAACGTGACGCTGTTCATCGCCGCGAACTGCATCGAATTGGCCGCGCCGAACACGGCGAGGATCGCGATTTCGATTACGAGCGGCGTGCCGCGCGAAATGAGCGCGAACGCGACGATCGCCAAGCCCACGATGATGGTATTGACCAGCAGGAAAGTGTCGTAGCCGTAGCGGCGCACGAGCGGCGCGATCCAGCGTTTGGCGAGCGTGCCGGCCAGCGCGGCGGGCAGCATCATCAGCCCCGAATGCAGCGGCGAATAACCCAGTTGCAGTTGCAGCAGCAGCGGCACGAGGAACGGCACCGCGCTCGACCCGACGCGGCACAGCAGGTTGCCGATCAGACCGACGCTGAAGTTCGGTTCGCCGAACAGTGACAGCTTGAAGAGGGGGTCGCGCCGGTGTCTCGCGTGTGGAATGTAGGCGAGCGCGCTTACGACGGCGAGCGCGAACAGCGCCGCCGACCAGGCCGCGCGATGCGTGGCGACCGGCGTGTCGATCGCGAGCGAGAACGCGATCATGCACAGCGACAGTAGAGCGCAGCCGATCAGGTCGAACGGCGGCGCCTGGGTGCTGTCGTGCGACGGCAGGAAGCGCTGCACCGCGTATAGCCCCACCGCGCCGATCGGCACGTTGATCAGGAAAATCCAGTGCCACGTGATCGCCTGTACGAACCAGCCGCCGAGCGTCGGCCCGGCGATCGGGCCGAGCTGCCCGGCGATCGAAATGAACGCGAGCGCCGACACGTATTGCTCGCCGGAGACGCTGCGCAACACGGCGAGCCGGCCGATCGGCAGCAGCATCGAGCCGCCCAGACCTTGCAGCACGCGTGCCATCACCAGCTGGCCGAGCGTGTGCGCGCTCGCGCAGCAGACCGAGCCGAGCACGAACACGAGGATCGCCGCGAAGTAGACGCGGCGTGTGCCGAAGCGGTCGGCGAGCCAGCCGGACGCGGGCGTGAGCATCGCCATGGTCAGCGTGTACGCGACGACGACCGGTTGCATCGCGAGGGGCGCGACGTGCAGGCTGTTCGCCATCGACGGCAGCGCGGTGTTGACGATCGTCGTGTCGAGCGACTGCATGAAAAAACCGGCGGCGACGATCCACAACAGCGCGGTCTGGGAAGAATCCTTGTTCATCTTGTAGGGCGCGGCGGGTGGTCTGACTGTGCAGAGGTCGGCGCGCGAGGCAATCATCGGGGAGTTCCGTCATGATATTGACATCGACGTCAATCGGGAACCCCACTAAGGACGCTGACTGTTATCGACTTTGCCGATGAGCAGCGCGACAATACCGCATGCTCAATCCCATCTGGCTCAAGACCTTCGCGACCGTCGCCGCCTGCCACAGCTTCACCGAGGCGGGGCGCCGGCTCGGCCTAACGCAGTCGAGCGTCAGCGAACACATCCGCCGGCTCGAAGCGAGCGTGGGCCGGCGCCTGTTCGTGCGCGACACCCATTCGCTCGCTGTGACGCCGGACGGCGAGGCGATGCTCGCGCACGCCAGCGTGATCCTGCAGGCGCTCGCGCGGGCCGAGTCGCAGTTTCGCGCGCCGCGTCTGAAAGGGCGCGTGCGCCTGGGCTCGTCCGACGATGTCGCGCTCGGGCCGCTGCCCACGGTGCTCGCGGCGTTCCGCAACGCGCATCCTGATGTCGAGCTGGAGATCACCATCGGCATGACCGGCAAGCTGTACGAGTTGCTGGACGCAGGTGCGATCGATCTGCTGGTCGGCAAACGGCGGCTTGGCGACCGGCGCGGCGTGCCGCTCTTCACCGGGCGGCTGGAGTGGCTCGCGCGCGCAGGCACGCTGGTCGATCTGAGCCAGCCGTTGCCGCTGATTCTGGTCGCCGAACCGAGCGTGACGCGCGCGGTCGTGCTCGACGCGCTCGCCGAGGCGGGTTTCAGCTGGCAGGTGGTGTGCACGAGCAGCAGCCATGCGGGTTGCATCGCGGCTGCGCGCGGCGGGCTCGGCATTACGGTTCGGCCGCAGTACCTGGCCGCGCGCGGGCTCACGCCGCCGTTGAACGCGGCTGGTTTGCCGACGCTGCCGTCGGTGGAGTTCATCGCGCTGGCGGCCAAACGCCTCAGCCGCCCGGCCGGCACGCTGCTGCAACTGTTGCACGACAGCGATTTGCGCGGCTCGTGGATCGGTGAGTGACTGCGGGCGCGCGCTGCTTGCACGATGCAGGACATCGAAGCCGCGATCGGGCGCGTCGCGCGTCTGGTCGGCGAAATCACGGCGGCGTCGAAAGAGCAGAGCGAAGGCATCCGCCAGGCGAGCCTCACCGTCACGCAGATGGACGAGGTCACGCGGCACAACGCGGCGCTGGTCGAGGAAAGCGCGGCGACCGCCAACTTGCTGGCGGATCAGTCGCGGCAATTGAGCGAGTTGGCCGCGGCCTTCAAGGTCGCGGGCGCTGCGTGAAGCGGCGGTCTGAACCTGCTCGAGCAGCGCCTCCTGGCGAGGCTTGACGTGTACGCTTAACTCAACGCGCGCGTTCAGCCCGGCAGCTTGCGAAACGAAATCGCAAAGCGGTTCCATGCGTTGATCGCCGAGACGAGCAGCGTCAGGTCGACCAGTTCCTCGTCGCTGAAGTGCGGGCGCACGGCGTGCCATACCGCGTCGGGTACATGGTCTTGCGACACCAGCGTCAGCGCTTCGGTCCATTCGAGCGCCGCGCGTTCACGGTCCGTGAAGAACGGCGTTTCGCGCCACACCACCACGGTCGCGAGACGCCGTTCGGTTTCGCCGCCTTTGCGGGCGTCGCTGGTGTGCATGTCGACGCAGTACGCGCAGCCGTTGATCTGCGACGCGCGCAGGCGAACCAGTTCGGTCAGCGATTTTTCGAGCGCCGATTTGCCGATGCGCTCTTCGATGCCGAGCAAGGCCTTGATCGCGGCGGGGTTGGCTTTGTAGAAGTCGAGACGTTGTTCCATGATTCACTCCTGAGTCGGGTTGGACGCATTCCGTGATGCGATGAGTGAAGCTTAGGCGCTCGACTGGATTCGGAAAATAACCGGTTTTGGGTATTTTCAGGTAACCACTTTCGCGCGAGGGTAGCAGCGGCCGGCGGCCCGCGAAGCGTCCTTACCGCCTGTAATGGCATCGTTGCCGGGCTTCGGGCGATTCGGTATGGTGGGCCATCGCCTACTCGAAGAGACCGCCCATGACGCCCGCCGCCGACTCGCCAGCCGATTCTCCCGCGCTCCCGATCCGCTCCGACGTGCTGATCGTCGGCGCCGGCCCCGTTGGCCTGTTCGCGGCTTTCGAGGCGGGCGTGATCGGCCTGTCCTGCCAGATCGTCGATGCGCTCGACAAGATCGGCGGCCAATGCACCGAGCTTTACCCCGACAAGCCGATCTACGATATCCCCGCGATTCCGTCGTGTACGGCGCGCGACCTCGTCGATCGTTTGCTGACCCAGTGCAAGCCGTTCGACGTGCCGATTCATCTCGATCAGCGGGTCGAGTCGGTCGAGCAGCGCGACGACGGGCGCTGGACCGTGCGCACCGGCCGCGGCCTCGTGTTCGACGTCGCGGCCATCCTGCTCGCGGCGGGCAACGGTGCGTTCGTGCCGCAAAAACTGACGCTGCCCGAGGCCGTGCCGCTAGAGTCGCGCCACGTGCACTACAGCGTGCTGCGTCTCGCCGATTTCGCCGGCAAGACCGTGGTCGTGGCCGGCGGCGGCGACTCGGCGCTCGACTGGGCGCTCGCGTTGCGAAAGGTGGCGCGGCGCGTGACGCTGGTGCATCGGCGCAGCGGGTTCAGTGCGGCCGATTCGAGCGTCGCGTCGATGCGGCGCGCGGTCGAGGCGGGCGAGATGGATTTCGTCGTCGGTGCGATCGCGGGGCTGAGCGTCGAAGGCGATGCGTTGAAGGCGCTGACGTTGCGGCAGATCGAAGGCGAGACGCAGCTCGAGGCCGAGCATCTCGTCGCGCTCTATGGGCTGGTTGCCGATCTCGGACCGATCGCGCAATGGGGCCTCACGATTCACGGCGGCCGCGTCGATGTCGATACGTCGAACTATGAAAGTACGCGTGCAGGCATTTTCGCGGTCGGCGACATCGCCAACTATCCGAACAAGCAGAAGCTGATTCTGTCGGGATTCCACGAGGCGTCGCTGGCGTTGCGCAAGGCGTATTCGTACGCGTATCCAGAGAAAAAGCGCGTGCACATCCATTCCAGCTACGACGCGAGGTTGGCGGAAAAGGTCGCAGCGGCGGGGTGAGCGCGCGGCCATGGGAGTGACGGGCGATTGGATCGAACCGATCGAGCCGGTTGAGCGGGGTCGTGCGAATCGCGTGAGCGAGCCGGTCGTGACCGACGTGTCACGACCGGCTCTTTTTTACCTGCAGAGCGGGGGTTATTTTCCTGCAGGCTCGCTCGCAGCGGCGGCCGCGCTCGCAGCCTTGTCCTTCTTCTTCGCTTCGTGATGGCCGATCGCGCAGCCCGCGGCTGCGCCCGCTACGCCGTGGTCCCCGGCGACGTGTCCGGCGACGCCGCCCACCACCGCGCCTTTGGTGCAGCCTTCCGCGTGAGCCGCGGCATGGGCCAATGCGAGCGTCGCGGCGAGCGTGAGGGTGGTGAGTGCGTGTTTCGTTCGTTTCAATTGGGGCTCCTGTTTTGACCGCATGCGATGACGATGTAGCAACAGTCACCTCATAGCAAAAGCGGGGCCCGGCGCGATCGTTTTCTGCCGACGCGGCAAAGCAGCAGCGCATCGGCCGTGAAGGCATCCATCGGGTGAAACGATAGGCAAAGCACCATGCCATGCGCGGTGTATCCTTTGACCGGAACCTCTATACTTGCGCGTCATGAACCAGCTTGATGTTCCTTCCGCCCGCGAAGACGGCGAGCCCGACCGAGGCGCCGCCGCAGCCCCCACGACCCCCGCCGTCGGCGTCGACTACTCGATGCTCGTGCAGGCGATCGAAGACTACGCAATCTTCCTGCTCGATGCGACCGGGCACATCGTCAGCTGGAACGTCGGCGCGCAGAAGCTCAAGGGCTACACGGCGCAGGAAATCATCGGCCAGCATTTCTCGCGCTTCTATACCCAGGAAGCCGTGGCGCGCGGCTGGCCGACCTACGAGCTGCAACAGGCGTCGCTCACGGGCCGCTTCGAGGACGAAGGCTGGCGGGTGCGCAAGGACGGCACCATGTTCTGGTCGAACGTCGTGATCACGGCGATCCGCAACCAGGCGGGCGTACTCACCGGCTTCGCCAAGGTCACGCGCGACCTTACCGCCCAACGCGAGTATATGGAAGCGTTGCGGCAAAGCGAGGAGCGCTTCCGTCTGCTGGTCGATTGCGTCAAGGATTACGCGATCTTCATGCTCGATCCGCAAGGCTACGTGGTGAGCTGGAACGCGGGCGCCGCGCGCATCAAGGGCTATACGCGCGAAGAGATCGTCGGCCGGCATTTCTCGCTGTTTTATGTGCCCGAAGAAGCCGCGGCCGGCAAACCGGCGCGGGAGCTGGCCATCGCGCGGCAGCTCGGCCATGTGGAAGACGAAGGCTGGCGCGTGCGCAAGGACGGCTCGACCTTCTGGGCGAACGTCACCATCACGGCCGTGCACGACGAATCGAATCGCTTGCGCGGCTTCGCCAAAGTCACGCGCGATCTGACCGAGCGGCGTCAGCGCGAAGAACTGGAGCGCTCGAGCGAACGCATGCGCGAGTTTCTGGCGACCCTCGCGCATGAGTTGCGCAATCCGCTCGCGCCGGTGCGCAACGCCGTCGGCGTGATGCAGCTCGAAACCGGGCTGAGTCCCGCGATGATGCATTCGCGCGATCTGATCGACCGCCAGGTGACCCATCTGACACGGCTGGTCGACGATCTGCTCGACGTGGGCCGGATCATGTCGGACAAGATCGAATTGCGCGTCGGCCGCGTCGATCTGGGCGAGTTGATGACGCGCGCGATCGAGGCGGCGCGGCCGTTCACCGACGCGCACGAGCAGCTCGTCGTGCCGCATGTGCCCGACGAACCAGTGTCCATTCGCGGCGACATGACCCGTCTCGTGCAGGTACTGCAAAACCTGCTGCACAACGCGTCGAAATTCTCGCCGGCGGGCAGCCGTATCGATGTCACGGGCCGCATCGACTACCGCATGGCGGTGCTCGAAGTGCGCGACTCGGGATGCGGGATTCCGGCGCAATCGCTCGACAAGATCTTCCAACTTTTCGCGCAGGAAAAAGCCGCCCAGAATTCGGGCGAGGGCGGTCTCGGCATCGGCCTCACGCTGTGCAAATCGCTGGTCGAGATGCATGGCGGCAGTATCTTCGCGAGCAGCGAGGGGCTCGGGTGCGGCAGCACGTTCACGCTGAGTCTGCCGCTCGCCGCCGCGTCGCCGGAGGCCGCCGCCGACGAGACGCAAGCGGTCGCGCCCGAGGTGCCGCCGTTGCGGATCCTGCTGGTCGACGACAATCACGATTCCGCCGACAGCCTCGCCATGCTGCTCGAACTCAAGGGCCACGAAGTGCGCATCGCGTACGGCGGCGAGCAGGCGCTGGAGATCGCGCCGCGCTTCGTGCCTCAACTGGCGGTGATCGACATTGCGATGCCGAAAATGGACGGCTACGCGACGCTCGCCGCCCTGCGCGTGATGCCCGAACTGGCCGGGACGATGTTCGTCGCCATGACTGGCTTCGGCCACGCCAGCGACCGCGAACAGACTCGCACTGCCGGGTTTCATGCGCATCTGGTGAAACCGGTGGAACTCGCGCAGTTCGACGCGCTGCTCGCGCAGGCCGAAGCGCGCCACGGCAAGGGCGATTCGGTCTGAATCGTCGAAGCGGCCGGGTTGTTTCCATCGTTGCTCTGATCCCTTTGCCGCTGCCGGCCCGTACGGTGCGCGGCTTCGCGCGCTTCACTCCACCTTCCTGAAACTGAGCCGCCTGAAGACGTCGGCTCGCCGGCGTTCGACGCCGGGGCACGTCGTTTGCTGGGCCTTTGCATATGCCGCGGCTTTGCACAGTCCGCAGGCGGCAAATCGAACTGCTTCAGGGAGGCACGATGCTCGATACGCGTGACCTTGCGGCCGGCGTCAATGCGCGGCGCCGGCCGGGCGCCGGCAAATCCGGCCGCCGCGATTCAGATCCGACGCGCGAGCCGCGAAGCGGCGCGAAAACGGCCGCGTCGCTGGATGATTTTCTGCACGCCGCGCGTTTCGATCCGAACGACCCGGCTGCGCTCGGCGCTCTGTTGCGCGAGATGGTCGAGCGCGGCTACGACCGCGCGCCTCTTCTGCCATTGCCCGGTCACGGCCGGACGCTGGCCCGCTGGGGCGCACTGGCGGCGGTTGCCGCGTGCGACCTGGGCCTCGTCAAACTGTTCGAAGGCCACACGGATGCACTCGCCATCCTCGCCGAATTGCACGGTCCCGCGCCGGCGGCGGGCAGTTGCTGGGGTGTGTGGGCCGCCGAGCCCCCTGACGCCCGCGTGCAGGCCAGCAAAGTAGGAATCCGAAGCGATGGCGGGCAGGTTCAGCTCGCCGGTACCAAAGCCTGGTGTTCGGGCGCGGCTGTCGTCAGTCACGCGCTCGTCACCGCGTGGCTGGATGAACAGCCGGTGCTCGTCGCCGTCGCAATGGATCAGCCGACGATCTCGATTGACGCATCGAACTGGCAAGCGGTCGGCATGCGGGCTACGGCAAGCGCGGATGTCATGTTCGATCGCACCCCGGCGATGCTGGTGGGCGCGGCGCGTGCGTATGTGCGCCGTCCTGGCTTCTGGCAGGGCGGCGCCGGCATTGCCGCGTGCTGGTACGGCGCCGCCGCGCAGATCGGCCGGATGTTGCGCGACGCTTGCGCGCAGCGCGCCGATGCGCAGCGCCTCGCTCATGTCGGCGCGGTCGATGTCGCGCTGCAAGGGGCGGCTGCCGTGTTGCGCGAAACCGCCGCCCATATCGACGCGAATCCGCGAGCCGACGCGCAGCGTGAAGCGCTGCGCGCGCGTCTGGTCGTCGAGGAGGCGGCGAGCGCCGTGATGAATCACGCGACGCGTGCGCTCGGCGCGGGCCCGTTGTGCCGTAATGCGCGCTTCGCGCGCGCGTTGGCGGACCTGCCGGTGTTTCTGCGCCAGAGTCACGCGGAACGCGACCTCGCCGCGCTCGGCGAACTGATCGCGTCGCCTCGCGCCGTCGACACATCCACCTTCGGAGGTACGCCGTGGACGCTTTGATCCGAAGCGCGGAGGGTCGCTGAGATGTCGGCCACGCAGTATTTCGATGAACTCTACAAAGCGAGCGACGATCCGTGGAAGCTGCGCGAAGGCTGGTATGAACGCCGCAAGCGTTCGCTCACACTCGCGTTGCTACCGCGCCCGCGTTATCGGAACGCGTTCGAACCCGGCTGCGCGAATGGAGAACTGAGCGTCGAACTCGCGAACCGTTGCGATGCGCTGCTCGCCGTGGATCTCCACGAGCGGGCGGTCCTCCTCGCGCGCGAGCGCGTGGCCGGCGCGCCGCAGGTCCGTGTCGAGCAGCGCACGGTGCCGCGTGAATGGCCGACCGAAGCCGGACCGTTCGATCTGATCGTCATCAGCGAATTTGCCTACTACCTCGATGCAGCCGAGCTGGAAACGCTGGCCGCGCGGATCGCCGCGTCGCTGACGACCGACGGCACGCTGCTCGCCTGTCACTGGCGCCGGCCTTTCGCCGAAGCGCTCGAATCCGCCGACGCCGCGCATGCGTTGTTCGATGCGCGCTGCGGCTTGTCGCGTCTCGCGCATCACGACGAAGCCGATCTGCTGATCGACGTCTGGTCGCGCGACGCGCGTTCGGTAGCGCAACGCGAGGGGCTCCTATGATCGGCGTGATCGTTCCGGCACATAACGAAGAGGCCTTGCTGGCGCCTTGCCTCGCGGCGCTGATCGAAGCGTCGCGCCACGAGGACCTCGCGGGCGAAGTGGTGCGCGTCGTGGTCGTGCTTGATGCGTGCGACGACTTTTCCGGCGCGATCGCGCGAGCTTACGGCGTGCAAACACTGACGCTGAAGGCGCGCAACGTGGGCATTGCGCGTGCGACGGGCGCCGACCTGCTGCTCGCGGAAGGTGCCCGCTGGCTCGCGTTCACCGACGCCGACAGCCGTGTGTCGCCAGGCTGGCTGGTTGCGCAACTGGCGCAGGATGCGGACGCGGTATGCGGCTCGATCGCGGTCGACGACTGGAGCTCGCATCCGCGCAGCGTGCGCGAATATTTTCGCAAGACCTACGTCGATGCGGACGGGCATCGTCACGTGCACGGCGCGAATCTCGGCGTGTCGGCCGAGGCTTACCGGCGCGCCGGCGGCTTTCCGCCGCTCACGTGCAGCGAAGACGTGGCGCTGGTCGACCGGCTGATTGCGATCGGTGCGCGCATCGCGTGGAGCGCCGCGCCGCGTGTGATTACGAGCGCACGCGCTGCGGCCCGCGCGCGGGGCGGCTTCGGCGACACGCTGGCGGCATGGGCGACGGGCTGACGCGCGTGAAAGTCGCAAGGCATCTGGAATTTGTTTCGGATAACAGAAGATCGAGACGGCGGCACGCCGCGAGGAGGGCGATATGATGGACGCGATCTTCGTACTGTTCGGCGAGGGCAGGAATCTCGACCCGTTACAGATGGGCATGCGCTCGATCGCCGTGTTCCTGATCGCGCTCGTGCTGATACGCGTATCGGGCCGGCGCTCGTTCGGGCAACGCTCACCATTCGATTCGGTGGTGGTGATCCTGCTCGGCGCCACCTTGAGCCGCGCGATCGTCGGCGCGTCGCCGTTCGTCGCCACCGTCGTCGCGTCGTTGGCGATCGTGCTGTGTCACCGGATGCTGGCGTGGGGCTGCATGCGCTCGCGCCGGCTCGAGCGGCTGGTGGGCGGCGTTGAACGCGAGGTGTTCAGCAACGGCGCGTTCAACGCGCACGAAATGGATGCCGCGCTGATCACTTCGACCGACGTGCAGGAAAGCGTGCGGCAAAAGACCGGATCACGCACGATGGACAACGTGGCCGCGGCGATTCTCGAACGCAACGGCGAAGTGAGCGTGATCCGCAAGAACGCTTGAGAGCCGGGTGAGGAACGCGTGACCAACGTGTAAAACGTGCGCGCGGCGCTCAACCGCGGCCGCCGCGCGAGATTTCCGCGCCGGCGCCGCGCGGCATGCGCAGCGTGACCGGAATCGACGCGAACGAACACAGGCCGACCACCAGAAACGCCGGCCAGAAATCCGACCACGTGATGCTCGGATGCCCGTGCAGCATGCGCGAAATCTGCAGCACGATCCCGCCGACCGTCACGCCGAGCCCGAGCGACATCTGTTGCACGACGCTGCCGAGGCTCGTCGCGCGTCCCACGTCGCGGCTGGCGATCTCCGCATAGGTTAGCGAGTTCAGGCTGGTGAATTGCAGCGCGGGGAAGAAGCCGCCGAGCAGCACCACCATCCAGATGATCCACGTCGGCGTGCTCGGAAAAAACAGCCCGCATGCCGCGATCGACAATCCGGAAAGCGCCGCGTTGACCACCAGCACGGAGCGGAAGCCGAATTGCCGCAGCACGCTCGATGCGACCGTGCGCATGAACATGCCGCCGAACGCTGACGCGCAGGTGATCAGGCCGGATTGGAACGCGCTCATGCCGTGGCCTTCCTGCAGCATCAGCGGCAGCAGGAACGGCAATGCGCCGAGGCCGATCCGGAACAGCGAGCCGCCGAGCACGCTGGCCTGAAACGTCGGCACCTTGAAAAAGCGCAGGTCCAGCAGGGGGCGTTCGACGCGCTGCGCGTAAGCGACGTAGACCGCGAGCAGCACGGCGCCGCTCGCGCACATGCCGAACGCGTCGGCGTTGGAAATCAGTTCGCCGCCCACCAGCGACAGGCCAAGCAGAAGCAGCACCGCGCCCGCCGCCGACAGCAGGAAGCCGATCCAGTCGAGCGGGCCCGGATGCGGCTCGCGCGTGTTGGCGATGTACTTGTTGGTCAGATAAATGCCGAGTATGCCGATCGGCACGTTGATGAAGAAAATCAGGCGCCAATGCAGATAAGTGGTGATGAAGCCGCCAAGCAGCGGGCCCGCCGCGGGGCCGAGCATCGCGGGCACGCTCAGGTAGTTCATCGCGCGGATGAAGTCGGACTTGTCCACCACGCGAAAGATGATGATTCGCCCGACCGGCACCATCATCGCGCCGCCGACGCCTTGCACGAAGCGCGCGAGCGTGAACGTGGCGAGCGAGTTGGACGCCGCGCACAAGAGCGAGCCCGTCACGAAGATGCCGATTGCGGTGCGGAAGATCGTGCGCGCGCCGAAACGGTCGGCCAGCCAGCCGCATACGGGAATGAACACGCCGAGTCCCAGCACGTAGCTCGTCACCGCGATTTTCAGCGTGACCGGATCGCGGCCGAAGTCGCGCGCCATCGCGGGCAACGCGGTGACGATCACGTTCGCATCGACGCTTTCCATGAACATCGCGCAGGCGACGATAAGGGGCGCAATCAGAGCTTTCTGGACGGCGGTCATGAAGGCAAGGCTGCGGCGGGTTGTCGCAGGCAAAGGGGCATTATTGCACCTGTACGGTGCGGATTGTTAATAGTGCAGCATGGTGATGGCGCCCTTTATGGTTCGCGCCCGCTGGTGTGACGACGACGCAACAGATCCGCTGTCTCGTTAATAGTTGTTGCGGTGCCGCATAAGAAGACTATAATCGGGTTATTGCCTAGGTATAAACCCTATACAGGAGTCCGACCATGAACACCGCTTCCAACACCGCCGCCCGTGCAACCTCCGCCGCTAACGTCAGCCTGTTCGGCAAACTGCGCGCTCTGGCGCTGCATGCGCTGAACCTGCATCTGCAAAACTGCGCCGTGATCGCGGAAGCTTATCGCCGTCCGCTGTAAGGCTAGGCGCGCCGCTGCTCTGGCCGTAAAGCAGGGTGGGGCGCCGGAAAGCGCTGATCCGTCGAGTTCGCGGCCTTTGCGCTTTTCGGGCTGTTCAGGCAGCGCACCGCCGTGATCTATCGCACAACGCCCGCTCATATAGCGGGCGCTGTGCTATGTGGCTCCGCAAAATCTGGGGCGGTTGAATCGGCGGCCATGGCGCGACCCGGTTCAGCCGAAAGTCCCTTGCGCTGTCAATGCCGAATTTAAGTGTGCTGCGCGGCTAGTCATCGGCGCCGGCCGGTCCGGTCGAAGCCGCGGCGCGCATCCGGTTCGATCGCGTGGACAAGGCGCTCATCAATAACACCGTCCCCAGTAGTCCGATCAGATAAATGCCTGTCGTCAGCCAATCCTGATCCGCCATCTTCATTATTCACCTTCAATTCCCTGACATCGCCCCGTAAACGCGCTGCATTTCACCGGGCATTGGACTCGATTACGGCGCGTCGGGTGAAAATCTTGATGGCAAAAATTCCCTTTTTAAAAAAAGCCGGCGGGATAAAGTCATACCGAAAAAGGGTTGCATCTGCATGTGAGCGGGAAAATTCGCGTTGCAGGCTGCGTGCGGGTTTCCACCGACCCGCGCCCCAAAAAACAGCCTTAACCGGCAATATTGACCGGCATATTCCGCACTCCAGCGGCTAAATAGCGGGGAAATACCCTGCGCTGTCAACCTTTTGCACACTTTGCCGTTATCCCTTTGTAATCGCCAAATCAGGCGACGCAGCGATGGACGATCCATCGTCGCGACAGCTCCACGCAAGGCCCCCCGCATTGACCATGTTCCATCGACATAACAACAAATTCGACCGGCTACGCGCAATGCTCACTCGCCTCTCCAAGACGCTCGGCAAGCGGGAAATCCTCTCGCCTCTGTTAGCGCTCGTGATTTGCGGGTTGCTGCTGGTCGTCTTGCAGCATTTGTCGCAAGCGGTCGACTACCGCTCGGTGATCCGCCAGCTGCGCGAGCTCAGGCCGGGCGAGTGGACCGCCGCGCTCGGCGCCACCGCGCTCAGCTACGTGGCGCTGGTCGGACGCGATGCCGTCGGCTTGCGCTACCTGGGCGCGGCCGTGCCCCGCGTGGCGCTGTGGATCGGCGCAACGGCGGGCTCCGCGCTCGGCAACGCCACTGGCTTCGGCGCGTTGACTGGCGGCGCCGTGCGCGCGCGCGTCTACGGCGTCGCGAACATCACGCCCGCGCAAATCGGCCGCATGACGGTGTTCACGAGCGTGTCGCTCGGGCTCGCGCTCGTGCTGATGACGGCGCTTGGCATGCTCGGCATGGCCGGCCAGCTCGCACCGCTGCTGCACCTCACCCCCGACACGCTGCGCTGGAGCGGCGCGGCGCTGCTGATCGCGCTCACGCTCGCGGCTGCCGCGTGCCGCCGCGAAACCCGCCCGATCCGCACGCGCTGGGAGTGGCTGTCGTTCGACATTCCCGCGCGCCGCGATCTGCTCGCGCAAGTGGCGCTCGCGGTCCTCGACGTGGTGGCCGCGGGCCTCGCGCTGTGGGCGCTTCTGCCGCATGCGAACGTGAGCTTCGTGACCTTCATCACCGTCTATGCGGCAGCCATGCTGCTCGGCATGATCGGCCACACGCCCGGCGGTGTCGGTGTCTTCGAGGCGGCAATGGTGTTCACGCTGAGCGGCAGCGTGCAAACGCATCAGATGGTTGCCGCGCTGCTGGCCTATCGCGCGATTTATTTCGGTGTTCCGCTGATCGTTTCGGCGGCGTTGCTCGCGGGCTTCGAAGGCCGCGCGCTGAAAGACCGCTTTCCGCGGCTGCACGCGCAGCGCGCGTCGGAACTCGCGCCGCTGTTTCTGAGCCTCGTCACCTTCGTGGTCGGCGGCATGCTGGTGATTTCCAGCGCGACGCCCGCGTTCTGGCAACGCATTCATATGCTGCGCGACCTGGTGCCGCTGTGGGTGCTTGAAAGCTCGCAGATGCTATGCAGCGTGCTCGGCGTGCTGCTGCTATTCGTCGCGCGCGGTTTGCTGCGGCGTCTCGACGCCGCGTGGTGGATGACGCTGCTGCTCGCGGTGCTGAGTCTCGCGCTTTCCCTGACCAAAGGTCTCGCGTTCGTCGAGGCGGGTGTGCTCGGCATGTTGATCGTGCTGCTGGTGTCCACACGCCAGCGCTTCAATCGCCATTCGTCGCTGTTCGCGGAGCGCTTTACGGCGGGCTGGCTGGTATCGGTTGCGATGGTGCTGATGCTGGCCACGTGGGTGATGCTGTTCGCGTTCCGCGACGTCCCGTACACGCGCGACCTGTGGTGGCAATTCGCGTTCGACGAGCGCGCGCCGCGTGCGTTGCGCGCGACGCTGGCCGCGAGCCTGTTCGCCGCGACCTTTTCGTTCTGGCAATTGCTGCGTCCGGCGGCCGGCCGTTTCGTCAAACCCGAGCCCGAAGATCTGCGCGACGCGGCGCGGATCGTGCGCGCGCAGGAGCGCAGCGACGCCGGTCTCGCGCTGATGGGCGACAAGAGCTTCCTGTTCTCCGAGTCGCGCGAGGCGTTCCTGATGTACGCGAAAAACGGCCGCACGTGGGCCGCGCTGCATGATCCGGTGGGTCCGCGCGAAGAGTGGGCCGGTCTGATCCGCAAGTTCGTCGCGCTCGCGCATGCGCACGGCGGGCGCGCGGCGTTCTATCAGGTGCGCGCCAACGCATTGCCGCTTTACCTCGACGCCGGGCTGACGCTGATGAAGCTCGGCGAGGAAGCGCATGTTGTGCTCGACGATTTCGATCTGAAGGGCTCGCATCGCGCGCATCTGCGCTATGCGCTCAAGCGCGGCGAGCGCGACGGCTTCACGGTCGAAGTAATCGATCAGCCGAACGTGCCCGCGTCGCTCGAAACGCTGCGCGAGATTTCCGACGGCTGGCTGGGCAGCCGCGACGCGCGGGAGAAAAGCTTCTCGGTGGCTGCGTTCAACGACGAGTACCTCGCGGCGCAATCGGTGATGCTGGTACGCCAGAACGGCGAACCCGCTGCGTTCGTCACCTTCATGACGACCGATATGAACACCGAGGCGACAGTCGGCGTGATGCGTCACGTGGAAAGCGCGTCGCCGTATGCGATGGAATATCTGTTCACTCAACTGGCGCTGCATCTGAAGCAGGCGGGGTTCCGCTCGCTCAGTCTCGGCATCGCGCCGCTCTCCGGCATGCAGCCGACGCCGCTCGCGTCGCGCTGGCACCGGCTGGCCGGCGTCGTGTGGCGCTTCGGCGGCCGCTTCTATAACTTCCGCGGCCTGCGTGCTTTCAAGAGCAAGTTCCAGCCGCATTGGGAGCCGCGCTATCTCGCGGCGTCGGGTTCGGTGGGCGTGTTCTTCACGCTCGCGGACCTGTCATTGCTGGCAGGAGGCCGGCGTTCATGACTTTGCATTCGATCTTCAAGGTCGCCGTCGCGGCGAGCTTCGTGACCTGTGGCGCACTCGCGCAAGCGGCGACCACCACCGTGCCCGGCGGCCGTTATGGCGATGTCACGGTGACCCAGCCGGCCGGCCCGTTGCGCGGCTTCGTGGTGCTGTATTCGCAGGCGAGCGGCTGGACCGCAGCCGACCAGCAAACCGCCGATGCACTTGCGAAAGCGGGCGCGTTGACCGTCGGCGTGGATACCGCGCGTTATGCGGCCAATCTGAGCGCGAAGAAGGAAACCTGCCATCAACTGGTGGGCGACGCCGAAGCGTTGAGCCACCAGCTCGAACGGCAATCGCAATCGAGCCACTATTTCGCGCCGATCGTCGCGGGCACGGGCCAGGGCGCGACGCTCGCGATGCACGTGCTCGAACAGGCGCCGTCGAACACGATTGCCGGCGCGGTCTCGGTGGATGCCGAGCATGCGCTCGATGCGCGCTTCCAGCCGTGTCCGCCGGACCCGACGGTGATCCGCGACAAGGTGCCGGGCTTCGTCGAAACGGCGAGCACGGGCAACGCCGATCGCGCGCGCCTCGTCGCGTTGCTCACGCCGCACTTGCAAGCCGTGTCGACGAGCGCTGACGACGTCTCCGATCTGCCGCTGATCGAGTTGCCGGCCGCGCATCCGAACGGCCTGATGGCGATCGTCATTTCCGGCGACGGCGGCTGGCGCGATCTCGACAAGACCATCGCGCAGGCGTTGCAGAAAGACGGCGTGTCGGTGGTCGGCTGGGACAGCCTGCGCTATTTCTGGAGCGAGAAGCCGCCCGCGCAGACCAGCCGCGATCTCGCGCGCGTGATGCAGACCTACGGCGCGCGTTGGCACGCGGAGCACATTGCGCTGATCGGCTATTCGTTCGGCGCCGACGTGATGCCGTTCGCGTACAACCGTCTGCCGCAAGCGCAGCGCGCGAAGGTGTCGCTGATCGCGTTGCTCGGCTTTGCGCCTGATGCCGATTTTCAGATCCGGGTGGGCGGCTGGCTCGGCATGCCCGCGAGCGACAAGGCCTTGAAGGTACAGCCGGAATTGACGAAGGTGCCTGCCGCGATCGTGCAGTGCTTCTATGGTGCGGAAGAGGAGGACACGTTGTGTCCGGCGCTCGATAAAAGCGGTATCGAGGTGATTCGCACGTCGGGCGATCATCACTTCGGCGGTGACTACAACGCGATGGAGAAGCGCATTCTCAGCGCCTTTAAAAAGCAGAGCGGTGTGCGTGACTGATCGTGGCATCGTGTGAAGCGAGTGCTTGGGCGAAGGGTCGGCGGCAGCAGGGTTGACAAAGCGCGCCGACTCAACGAAGATCGACTACATGAACTGCCTCGACATCCGTATTGCGCTGATTATTAGCATCATTCATCGAATGGTGGGTTAGCGCGCGTCTGATAGCAGTGACACATTAACCCGCCCCACGAGGCGGGTTTTTTATGTCCGCTTATCTGCCTGCCTCCTGGTGAACTCTCTGCTGATCCGTTCTTGCCATACAGGAGCTTGCCTTGTCGTCACACACACTCGAATACGCGCACGCATATGCTGCGGAAGCTACCGACAGCGTCGCGCTGCGCCACGACTACCTCAAGAAGAT